>JANJVG010000029.1 GCA_024710165.1 Burkholderiaceae bacterium | reverse complement strand
ACAGTACGAAGCACTCATCAACAACCCCGCCCGCATCGAGGCCACGCTGCTCGCGGGCGCCGAACGCGCGCGCCAGATCGCCACGCCCTTCATGCGCGAGCTGCGCTCGGCCGTGGGCCTGCGCAGCCTGGTGCAGGCCGCCACCCCGCAGAAGTCGGCCAAGGCCGCCAAGGTGGCCCTGCCGAGCTTCAAGCAGTACCGCGAGAACGACGGCAAGTTCTATTTCAAGTTCGTCGCAGCCGACGGGCGCCTGCTGCTGCAGAGCAACGGCTTCGACGCGCCCAAGGATGCTGGTCAGGCCATCGCCCGGCTGCAGCGCGAAGGCCTGGCCGCAGCGGCCGGACAGATCACCCCGGCAGACGGCGCCACCGAAGCGGATGTGACGGCGGCGCTGGCCGCACTGGCCGACGCCGCCAACTGAACCGGCCCACACCACCACACCGCAGCCCCTGCCGCACCGACAGCACGCCTGATGGCATGGCAGGGGGCTGTATGATGGAATTTAATGTCTTTTAGGGCTCAAGCCCTTTATTGGCAAGCGCGGACAGCTATTGATTCAGGAGCATCATGACACTGCAGCACGCCCTGAACTCTGCCCTGGCCCTCGGCCTGGCGCGCATTGACGCGCAAATGCTGCTGCTGCACACCTTGGGCCGCGCCACCAGCGACCGCGCCTGGCTGATCACGCACGACACCGATCTGCTGGCGCCGGGCGCACACGGGCGTTTCAGTGCACTGTGCCAGCGCCGCCTGGCCGGCGAGCCCGTGGCGTACCTGACGGGCACCAAGGCGTTTTACGGCCTGGAACTGGAGGTGGATGCGCGCGTGCTCGATCCCCGCCCGGACACCGAAACCCTGGTCGATTGGGCGCTGGAAACCGTCGCCGGGCTTGGGGCTGCGCGCCTGCTCGACCTGGGTACAGGCAGTGGCGCGATCGCCTTGGCCCTGCAGGCGCAGCGGCCCGATGCCTGCGTGCTGGCTGTGGACGCCAGCGCGGATGCACTCGCGGTGGCGCAGGCCAACGCCGACCGGCTGGCCCTGCCGGTGCAGTTCCGGCAGGGGCACTGGATGCAGGGGCTGGAAGGCATTTTTGACACCATCGTTTCCAACCCGCCCTACATTCCGGATGCCGACCCGCACCTGGCCGACCTGACCCACGAGCCGCTGCAGGCACTGGCCAGCGGCGCCGACGGCCTGGACGACATTCGCGCCATCGTCGCCCAGGCGCCCGCCCACCTGGCACCGGGTGGCTGGCTGCTGCTGGAACACGGCTGGGACCAGGCCGCCGCCGTGCGCAGCCTGCTGGCTCAGCAAGGCTGGGAGCAGGTGCAGTCGCGCGTGGACCTGGCCGGCATCGCGCGCTGCAGCGGCGCCCGCCGCGCTGGCGGCTACGGGAGCTTCACGTAGCGCCCACCACGGATTTCGGTGAAGAACACCTTGCGCGTGGTGTCGCCGTTCGCGTCAAAAACCATCTCCTGCTGCAGGCCGGTGTAAGGACCGCTGCGCAAGGCGGCAGTCTTCAGCGTTTCGCCCTTGCTGCGCGCCTTCAGTGCCTGGAGCACCACCGTGGCGGCGTCGTAGGCTGATACAGAGCTGTAACCCGGGTTGACTTGAAACCGCTTGAAATACGCTTCGCTGAACGCCTTGAAGCGGGCGGATTCATCGTCCCGATCGTAGTTCTGCACAATCAACAGCCCCTCGACCACATCGCCCCCCAGTTCAATGAGCTGCTCGGTGGAGGCCCACTCCGATGCCCCGATGGGCAGCCTGGGCGCCTGGCGGCGCGCCTGCTGCGCCAGGCGGGCCACATCCAGCGCGCCGGAGATGAAGAACAGGCTGTCGGGCTGCGGCTGCAGCATGTCCCGCACCACCCGGGCAAACTCGACGTCCGGTGCCGACTCGTAGGGCACCCGGCCGACCACGGCCGCGCCCCGCGACGCCACCGCCTCCTCGAACTCCCGCAGCCACGATTCGGTGAAGTTGCGGTTGCGCACGTCGTAGGCCACTGCAATCTGCTTCTGGCCGCGCTCCAGCATCACTTTGGCATAGTCGCGGGCGTTGTCACGCGTCGTGCGATTGATACGAAACAGGTTGTCGTCCTTGCCATAGAAGGCCATCGAGGTGATGGTGGGACTGACCTGAAAAATCCCCGCCTTGCCCGTGATCGGCACAATCACCTCGGCCATGCCGCTGGTGAACGGGCCGATCACCGCCTCCACCCGGGCATCGACCAGCGCCTGGGCCGATTGGGCGGCCGTCTCCCGGTTCTGGGCGTCGTCGCGCGCCACCAGTTCCACCATGCGGCCGCCCAGCCCGCCATCGCGGTTGAATTGCTCGATGGCCAGCGTCACACCCTTGAGACCCGATTGCCCGTTGTCCGAGTTGCGGTCTGTCAGCCCGCCAATAAAGCCGATCTGCAACGGTGGTGGCGGGCTGCACGCCGCCAGCAAGGCAGCCAGGGCGATACCAGGCAGAACACGGATCCGTTTGCACAAAGAGAACATGGCATCATTTGATAAATTTGAAACTTGCTTTGAATTTATCATATTAATGATAACCTCGCCCTAGTTCGCATGGCCGCCACGGAAACCCACCCCACCCGCTCCACCACCAGAGCCCACGTGCTCTCGTGGCGGTACTGGCGCATGCGCTGGAACCAGTCGCTGCAATTCCGGTTGCTGGCGCTGGGGCTGATGCCCCTGCTGGCGGTGTTCCCCGTGATCATCCTGGTCTTGGGCGCACTGGGGGGCAACCGGGCGGATGCCCTGCTGATGTCCAACGCCCGCGGTCAGCTGGCAGGCAGCCACAACTACCTGGACCAGCTCAAAACGGACACCGGTGTGCGCATGGCGCAGATCGTGAAATCGGAGCGGCTGGCCCACCTGCTGGCAACCCGTCCCGATGGGCAGGAGCTGCAGCAGGTGCTGGAAACGTCGGCGCAGGCCAGCGGAATCGACTTCCTCCTCATCGCCAACACAGACGGCACCGTCGTCGCGTCCAGCACCGGCGTGGCGCCAGGCAACCGGTTGCCGAGTTCACACGCCATCACCCAGGCCGTGGTCGGCGTGACCACCACGGCCTACGAGCTGTTCACTGCCGACCAGCTGGCGGCCTTCTCCCCCCGCTATCCGCAACAGGCCCGTATCGTCGAAGCAAGCGCCCCGCACGACAGCCCGGCGGTGGAAACACGCGGGCTGATGATCACCGCGGCAACCCATTTCCCCCTGACCGTGAACCGCCAGGACGCCATCCTGGTCGGAGGCATCCTGCTGAACAACAATTCATCCCTGATCGAGCACATGCGGCAGATCATCTTCCCCCTGGGCAGCCTGCCAGGAGACGCGGAAGGGGTCACGTCCCTGTTCATCGGAGATGTGCGCATCAGCACCACCCGCCTGCGCCAGGTGGGCGCCCAGGGGGTGGGCATGCGGGTCAAGTCCGACGTCACCGACACCGTGCTGACCAGGGGCCAGACCATGCTGGACATTCGCCCCCACTTCGAGCGCATGCATGTGACCGCCTATGGCGCACTGGCCAATGGTGCAGGCCAGCGCATCGGCATGATCGGCGTAGGCTTCCCGTATGACCCCTATCGCCAGACCATGGACACGCTCCTGGCGGCGGTCACCGCCATGCTGGCGCTGGCCATGCTGGCGTTGTCGGTGTTGTTTCTGCACGCCGGTCAAGAACTGACGCAGCGCCTCACGGCGATCCGCGCCACGATGTCGGCCGTGCTGCAGGGCCACCGTGGCGCTCGCGTGGGCACGCCGGTTCGGGAAGACGAACTGGGCGTTCTGGCACGGCATTTCGACCAGTTGCTGGAAACGCTGCAGGCCCAGGATGCACAGCAGCGTGCCAGCCAGCAAGCCGTAAGCGACGAAGCCTCGCGCCGCCGGGCCCTGTTCGAACACGAGCGCGACGGCGTCCTCATTCTCAACCCGGACGGCAGCGTTTTCGAGGCCAATCCCCAGTGCGCAGCCTTGCTCGGCTACCCGATGGACGAGCTGTTGCAACTGCGCGTGAGCGACTGGGACATCCACGCGCCCCAGGACAGCATCTCCCGCCGCCTGGAGAACGTGGGAGCAGGAGGGCGGATCTTCGAGACCCTGCTGCGGTGCAAGGATGGGCGCATCTTCGCCTGCGAGGTGGCGCTCAGCCGCGCCGAATGGAGCGGCAAGACCTTCATCCTGGCCTTGTTGCGCGACATCTCGGACCGCAAGCAGGTCGAAGCCGAGCTGGACACCTATCGCCAGGATCTTGAAGCCCTGGTGGAGCAGCGCACCCACGAACTCAATGAGCGCTCGGAGCAGCTGGACACCATTTTCACGCTGAGCCCTGACGGCTTCGTCTCGTTCAACCGCGAACGCAAAATCACATTTGCCAACCCCTCCTTCCTGCGCCTGACGGGTCTACAGGCACACGAGATCATCGGCCTGGATGAAGAAGCCTTCGCTGCACGGCTGGACCGCCAATGCGCGCAGCACAGCCGCTTTCCGGAGATTGCCGCACTTCGCCAGGCGCGCCAGCAGGCCTGCGGCACCGGCACGCAAGACCACAGCCGGCGCCATCTGTTCGAACTGGTGACGCCTGCCAGCCGGGTGCTGGCCGTGCGCATCCGGTTGTCAGAGGCCACCACGGTTTCCCAGATCCTGTATTTCCGCGATGTGACGCACGAGACCGAAGTCGATCGCATGAAGAGCGAATTTCTGTCCACAGCAGCACACGAACTGCGTACCCCCATGGCCAGCATCTACGGCTACACCGAACTGCTGCGCATGCGCGAATTCAGTGCCGAAAAGCGCGGCGAGATCCTGTCCACCGTCTCCCGCCAGGCCGAGCGCATGTCCGACATCATCAACGAGCTGCTGGACCTGGCACGCATCGAGGCCCGCCGCGGCAAGGATTTCCGTATCGAGCGCATCGCACTGCAGGACATCGTGGCCGACACCATTGCGGGCTACAAGCCTCCGCCAGGCCGGGAAGGCCCGGTCTTACCCGACAGCGGTCCGGAAATCCTCGTGCATGCAGACCGCGCGAAGATGCAGCAAGTCCTGCTCAACATCCTGTCCAACGCCTATAAGTACTCACCCCAGGGGGGCGATGTCGTGCTGCGCTACTGCACGCAAGGCGACGCGGGCACATCGTCACGCGTCGGGGTGGAGGTGCAAGACCACGGCATCGGCATGACGGCAGAGCAGGTGCAGCGGGTTTGCGAGCGCTTCTACCGCGCCGACACCTCGGGGCAGATCTCCGGCACCGGCCTGGGCATGAGCATCGTCAAGGAAATCATCGACCTGCATGGCGGGGAAGTCGAAGTGCGCAGCCAGCCCGGGGTGGGCACCACGGTGCGCCTGTGGCTTTCCCCGGCGTGATAGCCCCGGCCTGAACCGTTTGACCCCACCGGCGTCAGGTTCTGTGCACGATCAATCAACCGCCCCGCGGAAGAAATGAAATAATCACTCACCCGAATTCCGACCACCTCAGGACACTTTGCATGAGCGACACCCAGAAACGCATTGACGACCTCGTCAAATCCAACGACATCCTGCTCTTCATGAAGGGCACCGCCAGCTTTCCGATGTGCGGCTTTTCTGGCCGCGCCATCCAGGTCCTCAAGGCCTGCGGCGTGGACCCCAAAGCCATCACCACGGTCAACGTGCTCGACGACGACGAAATCCGCCAGGGCATCAAGGACTACAGCCAGTGGCCCACCATCCCGCAGCTCTACCTCAAGGGCGAATTCATCGGCGGCTCGGACATCATGATGGAGATGTACGAGTCGGGCGAGCTCAAGCAGATGCTGGGCACCGAAGGCTGACACACCGCAGTACCACGCAACCAGGCCGCCCGAGGGCGGCCTTTTGCATGCCTGCAACAGCCCTGTGGTCCGCGCAGCGGACAGGGGAGCGCCGCTACACTCCAGCCATCGTGGGCCCCTGCGCCGCGCCCAACCGCCCTGCATGACACTGACCCAAAGCCTCTTCGTGATCGGGCTGCTGATTGCCGCCAGCGCCTTCTTTTCCATGGCCGAGATCGCCCTCGCGGCAGCGCGCCGCCTGCGTCTGCGGCAAATCGCCGACGAAGGCGACCCCCGCGCCGAGCGCGTGCTGCGCGTGCAGGACCAGCCGGGCGACTACTTCACCGTGGTACAGATCGGGCAGAACGCGGTGGCGATTCTGGGCGGCATCGTGGGCGAAGGGGCGCTGAGCCCGCATTTCAGCGCCCTGCTGGCACTGTGGCTGAGCGAATCCACGGCGCAGACGGCGGGCTTCCTGGCGTCGTTCCTGGTCGTCACGTCGCTGTTCATCCTATTCTCGGACCTGTTCCCCAAGCGCCTGGGCATGGCCCAGCCCGAACAGATCGCCATGCGCCTGGCCCAGCCGATGGCCTGGTGCATGACCCTGCTGCGGCCGGTGGTGTGGCTCTACAGCCGGTGCGCCGATGCGCTGTTCCGGCTGCTGGGCCTGTCGTCGCTGCGCGATGACCGCATCACCTCCGACGATATTCTGGCAATGATGGAAGCCGGTGCACGTGCCGGCGTGCTGGCGGCGCGCGAGCAGCAGGTCATCACCAATGTGTTTGAGCTGGACACGCGCATGGTCTCCAGCGCCATGTCGCCGCGCGACCGCGTGGCCTTTTTTCTGCGCGACGAGCCCGACGCGGTGATCCGGCTGCGCATTGCGGCCGAGCCGTTTTCGACCTACCCGGTGTGCGAAGGCGACATCGACCATGTGGTGGGCTACGTGGACGCCAAGGACCTGTTCCAGCGCGTGCTGAACAACCAGCCGATTTCGCTGCAGGACGACAGCCTGGTACGCAAGGTGCTCATCGTGCCCGACCGGCTGACGCTGTCGGAGGTGCTGGAGCAGTTCCGGCAGGTGCATGAGGACTTTGCCGTGATCGTGAACGAATACAGCCTGGTGGTGGGCGTGGTCACGCTCAATGATGTGATGAGCACGGTGATGGGCGATCTGGTCATGGGCCCGGCCGACGAAGAGCAGATCGTGCGGCGCGACGAGAACTCCTGGCTGATCGACGGCGTGACACCGATCGAAGACGTGCTGCGCGTGCTCTCGCTCGACGACCTGCCCCATGCCGGGGACTATGAAACCCTGGCCGGCTTCCTGATGGTGATGCTGCGCCGCGTGCCCCGGCGCACCGACAGCGTGGCCTGGGGCGGCTACAAATTCGAGGTACTGGACGTGGACAGCTACCGCATCGACCAGGTCATGGTGACGCGACTTCCCGGTAGCACCCCGGAGCTTGCCAGTGGCTGATTATTGATGATTTTGATCTCAAGCCCTTGCCACACAAGCGCTAGTCTTACTGTGTCATAAAAGATGAGGCATGATATGCCCATCTTTTTTCCCTGTGGCGGGGTCGCGATGGGCATATCCAAAGAGTTTGATCGATACATGGCTCATCTGGCCGAAGGACTGGGCCATGCCGACCGTCACGCAGG
>JANJVG010000019.1 GCA_024710165.1 Burkholderiaceae bacterium | reverse complement strand
GGCCAGCGCCACGGACGGCCACACCATCGGCGTGATGATCAACGGCAACATGACGATTGCGCGCATCCTCAATCCCAAGGTGGCCTACGACCCTCTGAAAGACCTGGCTCCCATCAGCCTCATCGGCACGGCGCCACTGGCGCTCACGGCCCCGGCCCCGGCCCAGGCACCGGGTGCCACAGCGCAGGAGTTTCTGGCGGCGGCCCGCGCCAGCGGCGACCGCTGGAGCTATGGCACGCCCGGCGTGGGCACGGTGGCCCACATCGGTATGGAACTGCTCAAGACCAAGGCCAAGCTGCAGCCGGTGCATGTGCCCTACCCGGGCAACCCGCAGGTCATCAACGCACTGATGTCGGGGCAGATTCAGCTGGCGCTGCTACCACCGGCCATGGCGGCAGCCCAGGCGCGGGCGGGCAAACTGCGCGTGATCGGCCTCACTTCCAGCAGCCGCAGCACGCTGGTGCCCGAGTTCCCGAGCCTGGCAGAAGGGGGCGTGAAGGACTTTCACCTGGAAATCTGGAACGCCGCCGCCGCGCCGCGCTCCATGCCCGCACCGGTGGTGGCGCGCCTCTCCGGTCTGCTGAGCGAGATTGCGCGCAGCCCCGAGGTGCGCGCCAAACTGTTTGCCCAGGGCTGGCAGGTGGCAGGCACCTCGGCCGAGGGCCTGGCCAACCGCATCGCAGCCGATACCCGCATGCTCGGCGGCGTGATCCGCAGCGTCGGCATCAGGGCCGAATAAACGCCCTGCGGGTGGCACGCTGGCGTACACCGCAGGGCGTGCGCATCAGCCCGCTTCTTTGAGCAGGGTGCGCACGTCGGCCGCCAGGGCCTCCGTACCACTGCCATAGCGGTAGTACACGCGCAGGCGCCCCTGGGTGTCATAGATGTAGCTGCCGGCCGAGTGGTCCATGGTGTAGCTGGTGGGCGTCTTGCCGTCGACCTTCTTGTAATAGATCTTGAAGTCCTTGGCCACGGCGGCCGTCTGCTCGGGAGTACCGCGCAGCGCCAGGAAACTCGGGTCGAAATTGCCCATGTAGGCCTTGAGCATCTCGGGGGTGTCCCGCTCGGGATCGACCGTGACGAAGATCGACTGCAGGCGCTCGCCATCCGGGCCCAGCATTTTCTTCACCTCGACCATTTCCTGCAGGCTGGTGGGGCAGACATCAGGGCACTGGGTGTAGCCAAAGAACACCACCACCACCTTTCCGTGGAAATCCTTGAGGCTGCGCTGCTGCCCGTTGTGGTCGGGCAGCTGGAGGTCGCGCGCGTATTCCACTTCGGAGATGTCCACCCCCCGGAATTCGGGCTTGTCTTTGGAACAAGCGGTCAAAAGAACACCAGCGCTTGTCAACAATACGCCTGCAGCTATGGTTTTAAGAGCATCTCGTTTCAGCATGGCATCTCACGTTATGACATAGTGATCCACCAGCAGCGCGGCGAACAGCAGGCTCAGGTGGATAAGGGAAAAGCGGAAGGTCTTGCGCGCCAGCGCATCCGAGTAATGACGCCACAACGCATAACCGTAGCCGCAAAAACCGGCTCCCAGCACGACAGCGGCGGTCAGATAAATCCACGAGCTCATGCCATAGACAAAGGGCATCAGACAACCCGCAAACAGGACGAGGGTGTACAGAAACACGTGCAGGCGCGTAAACGCATTGCCATGCGTGACGGGAAGCATGGGCAAGCCCGACTTACGGTACTCCTCGACACGGTACAAGGCCAGCGCCCAGAAGTGCGGTGGGGTCCACAGGAAAATGATAAGGAACAGGATGAGCGCCTCGGGGCCGACGTTGCCCGTCATGGCTGCCCAGCCCAGCACCGGCGGCATGGCGCCCGAGGCGCCGCCGATCACGATGTTCTGCGGGGTGCGCGGCTTGAGCAGCAGGGTGTAGACCACGGCATAGCCCACAAAGGTGGCAAACGTCAGCCACATCGTGAGCGGATTGACCCAAACGTAGAGAATGACGGAGCCTGCCAGGCACAGCAGGCCCGAAAACAGCAGCGCCTGCACATCGGACAGCTGACCCTTGGCGGTGGGGCGCCATGCCGTACGCTTCATCTTTGAGTCAATGGTTTTTTCGACCAGACAGTTAAACACTGCAGCCGCACCCGCCACCAGCCAGATGCCCAGGCAGGCCACCAGCATCTGGAGCAGCTGCCCCCCCGAGGGCCAGCCTGGCACGGCCAGCACCATGCCGATCAGGGCGCAGAACACGATGAGCTGGAGCACACGCGGCTTGGTCAACGCGTAATACTGCGCCAGACGCGGCGGCAGGGAGAGAGCGGCCGCGGCAGTCATGCCTGCACCCCCGGTACACTCGATGCGCCGCGCGGAACCGTCACTGCCCCCTGGCGCTGTGTCACGCTGGAATCGATCGCCCAGGTGAGGATCAGCACCAGGGCGGCTGCGCCCCCGGTGTGCAACACGGCAGCCACCAGGGGCCAGTCCAGAACGACGTTGCTCAGGCCCGTGCCCAGTTGCAGCAACGCCAGGCCCAGCAGCCAGCGCGCCTGCAAGGCCAGCTGCCGGCCATGCGCAGGCAGCGCGGCTTGCAGGTCCGCCGCCTGGCGCATGCGCCAGGCCAGCAACCCCAGCACCAGGAGGACAGCGTAGGCAAACAGGCGGTGCACATAGTGGATGGCCGTGAGTGCAGCAAAGTCAATGTGGCTGCCGTCCTTGAGCACCCCCAGCGGGCGCCAGATCTCAAAACCCTGCACAAAGTCCATGGCAGGCCACCAGCTGCCCTGGCAGGTGGGAAAAGTGGTGCACGCCAGCACGGCGTAGTTGGTGCTGACCCAGCCCCCCAGCACCACCTGCACCGATACCAGCCCCAGGGCCAGGAGCAGCAGTGCGCGCAGACGGGGCTCCAGCGGCGCAGGCGGGGCCCCGGTGGCGGCCCGGGCATGGCGAACGACCTGGACGCACAGCAGCGCCAGCAAGACCAGCCCGCCGACCAGGTGCAACGTGACAATGGCCGGAAAAAGCTTCATGGTGACAGTCAAGGCACCAAAAGCACCCTGCAGGCAAACCCATACCAGGGTGACGGTGGGCCACCAGGGGTTCAGCGGCTCACTGTGCAGGCGCCCCTGCGGGGCTTCACGCCGATGACGAGCCCGTTGATGCCAGGCACCCACAGTGAGCACGATGATCAGCACACCCACCCCGGTGGCCAGATAGCGGTGAATCATCTCGATCCAGGCTTTGCCGTGTGTCACCGGGCCAGTCGGCATGGCCTGCTGGGCAGCCGATATCTCGGAGTGCGCTCCCACCGGGCTGGCCTTTCCGTAGCAGCCGGGCCAGTCGGGGCAGCCCAGGCCCGAGTCGGTCAGGCGCGTGAAGGCACCGAACATCACCAGATCAAAGGTCAGAAACAGCGTGAGCACGGTGAGCGCCTGCAGACGCCGCCCATGGCCGGCGCCTGGGCTGCGCCGCCAGACCCACACCAGGGGGCCCAGCGCAATCACGGCCCCCAGCAGCATCAGGCGCAACAGGGGGGCGAGGTCGTAGAGGGGTTGGGAATCAGTCATGACGATGGTTCAGTGCGGCGGGCGCCATCCCTGCCGTTTGTGGCTGCGCAGCGCCTTGTTTCACTTGGTCTCCGGGCGCCCGGCAGTATCCCAGGACGCGGAGGCGCGCAGCAAGCGCTCCAGGTCGCGTTTGGCACGGGCTGCCGCCGCGGTATCCATGGCCGGGGGAAAACGCATCATCCAGTTGCCCATGGGATCCATCACATACAGGTGCTCCGCCAACGCATGGCCAACCTGCGGCTCCAGCCATTGCGCCAGGGCAGTGGCATCAACGCGCAACACCGTCGCCTGCTGCAAGCCCGGCAGAATGGATGCCGGCGGCGCCTGGTCATCCGTCACCAACCAGACCCAGTCCAGGCGCTCCTTGTCCTTGCCCAGGCTCTCGCGCATCTGGCGCTGCAGATACAGGTGGTTCTGGCAGGCAGCGTCGCAGGCACCGGAGGCCACGCTCACCAGCAGCCACTGGCCCCGCAGTGCCGGAAGGCGATCTGGGTGTCCATCGAGGGTGGCGGTGGCCAGATCGGGCATGGGGCGCTGGGGCTGCACCAGTTCGCCAAAGTTGCGTCGCCCTTCGGGCCGCACCACGTAATAGGTGAAATAGGAGGCCACCACCGGCGACACGCATACCAGCAGCAGCAAAAGCAGCTTCCAGCGGGCATGGCGCGCCCTGGGGACCGGGGAAGCGCCCGGACGCGGGGCCACTCCCGGATGCGAGGCGGATTCAGGGAGCCGTGCTGCGGGGGCGGAAGATGCGTCGGACAAGTTGAAACCAGACATAAAGAGTCGCTATCAGGCCACTGAGCCCGAACCATTGGAATGCATAACCGTGGTGCTTATCCACACCCAAGCTGACTGCCGGCCACTGGCGCAACAGACCTTCGCCGTTCGCACCGGTCTGGAGTACCGACACATCCACCAGTGGCAAGCCGGTTTCGGCACGGAACGCAACCAGTTCCAGATTTTGCCGGATGCGCGAAGCGCCGGATCCATTGTCGCCGCCTTCGAGTTCCAGCAGTCGTGCCGGGGTTGCTGCCACGCGCCCGACCAGTTCGACCCCACCGGGCGGGGTCTGAACCGGCGCAAGCGCCGTGCGATCCTGAAAGTCGCGCGGCACCCAGCCACGCTGCACCAGCACCACCGCCGGGCTGTTTTCCAGTTGCAAGGGCGTCAAGACGAAGAAGCCTTGCCGCCCGCCCATCTGCCGGTTGTCGAGATACACGGTGTGTTGCGCCAGCCAATGGCCACGCAGTTGTACCTGGCGGTGCAGCACCGCCTCCTGTTCATCGGGCGTCCGCAACGCGGCGAGGGCACGGCCATCGATGGCAGGCAGGCGCATGCGATCGTCCATGGCCATCTGCAGGGCCTGCTTCTGGGCCGCGCGGTCGAGCTGCCAGCGCCCCAGCGCAGCGGTGGCCGCCACCGCGGCCATTGCCGCACCGGTGATCAGCCAGAATCGCCAGTCCAGCAGCGCGCGGCGCGATGTCACGGGATAATGCCTTTCATGAAAATCCTGGTTCTGCTTGGTTTTCTGGCCATTGTGGCCAGTTTGGGATCGGCATTGTTTTTCATGCTGCGTACCCAGCGCGATGAGGCCTCTTCCGGCAAACGCATGGCACGGGCTCTCGCCTGGCGTGTGGGGCTGTCGGTGGTGCTGTTTGTCTGCCTGCTGCTGGCCTGGAAACTCGGCTACATCCAGCCCACCGGGCTACCCGCCACCCGCTGACAACAGCACTCCCAGCCCCTGAAAAAAAGGCGCCTGAGGCGCCTTGGTGCGTACAGGCAAGGGCCCTGGTCACATCCAGTAGACCAGCAGGTAGAGGCCCAGCCACACGACGTCGACAAAGTGCCAGTACCAGGCAGCCCCTTCAAAACCAAAATGCCGCTCGGCCGTGAAATGGCCTTTCTGCAGGCGCAGTGTGATGACCAGCAGCATCAGCATGCCCAGGAACACGTGGAACCCGTGAAAGCCTGTGAGCATGAAAAACGTGGAGCCAAAGATGCCCGAGCTCAGCTTGAGGTTCAGATCGGTGTAGAGGTGGTAATACTCGTAAGCCTGCACACACAAAAAGACAAAGCCCAACAGCACCGTGGCCCACATGAAGGCAATGGTCTTGCCCCTGTGGTTTTCACGCAGCGCATGGTGGGCAATGGTCAGCGTCACGCCCGACGTCAGCAGCAGCGCGGTGTTGATGGTGGGAAGCCAGAACGGGCCCACGGTGGTGAAGGGCTCCACGATACCGGCGGGGGATGCCGTGGCCCCTGCGGCCACGCTCGGCCACACGGCCTTGAAATCCGGCCACAGCAAGGCATTGTCCAGGCTCCCGAGGGCTGGCACCGAATGTGCCCGCGCCCACCATAGCGCCGTGAAAAACGCCCCGAAGAACATCAC
Source organism: Burkholderiaceae bacterium (assembly GCA_024710165.1). Taxonomy (GTDB): domain Bacteria; phylum Pseudomonadota; class Gammaproteobacteria; order Burkholderiales; family Burkholderiaceae_C; genus Simplicispira. Next base: position 27,485 of record JANJVG010000019.1, on the reverse strand, counting down.
CTCCGAGAAGATGAACCAGCTCATGCTCCAGCGGTACGACAGATCGATCTTGCGGCTGTACAGCCCGCCTTCACTTTCCTGCGCCGCATCCCGGAACCACTGGTACAGCACAAACAGCCACCAGGCCAGACCCAGCGCCAGGGAGTACTGCCCCCATTCATGGCCGTTGATCCACTGGCTGGCACCCAGGATCACAAAGAACAGGCCAGCAGCCGCCATGATGGGATGGCGGGACTCGGCGGGAACGTAGTAGTACGGGGTCGTACCGTGGGTTGATGCGCTCATTTCATCTCCTGACTCTCGATATCGTTGTTGTGCGTTCCCTGCGCCACCGGGGGCTCAGACGATCCAGTGGACCAGTGCGATCAAAAAGACCACCAGCGCAAAAATGGCTGCCAGCCCGACGCCGATGAGGTGCAAGGGGTTGACCCGCTCCAGGTCTTCCCGGTATTCGCTGCCCTTGCGCAGTCCGACGAGCGACCACGCCACCGCCTTGACGGTACGCAGCACCGAGCCCTTGCGCCGGTGGGCCGGTTCGGGATTCACGGCATCGGGGCTCATGTGCCTGCCTCCTGCGCGTGCACCGCTTGCACGGCAGCCGTCGACGGTGCGGCGGGTGTCTTGCCGCCCACCTCGAAGAAGGTATAGGACAGCGTGATGGTGGTGACGTCCTTGGACAGGCGCGGGTCGATCACGAACGCCACGGGCCACTCGCGCTTTTCACCGGGCTCCAGCGTGTACTGGTTGAAGCAGAAGCATTCGAGCTTGGTGAAATGCGCGGCCGCCTGGCTGGGCGCATAGCTGGGTATGGCCTGTGCGGCCATGCGTCGGTTCTGCACGTTCTGGAACTCATACAGCACCGTGGTCAGCTCGCCCGGGTGCACCTGGATGGAACGTTGCGCAGGCTTGAACTCCCAGGGGCCGCGCGCGTTGGCGTCGAATTCCACCGTGATGGTGCGGCTCTTGTCCACCTGGGTGTTGCCGGGCAGCTTCACATCGCGCCCGGCCTGGCCATTGCCGGGCACCTGGCGCTCGGACAGCGACAGGATGTTGATGCCGGTCATTTCGCAGATCCGCTGGTAGATCGGGATCAACGCGTAGCCAAAGGCGAACATGCCCACCGCGATCACGGTCAGCTTGCCCACCATTCTGGCGTTTTCGCGGCTTCGGTTCATGGCGTGCCGATCACTGGTTCAGCAGGATGATCTTGGCCATGAAGCCGACGAAGAACGTCGCAGCCACCGAGGCCAGCACCAGCGCCATGCGCAGGTTGGATTTTTTCTGTTCTGCTGTCATGGCGTGGCTCCTTCAGCCGATCACACGGGTGGCCGTGGCGTCCAGCTTGGGTGGGGTTTCAAACGTATGGAAGGGGGCCGGCGAGGGCACTTCCCATTCCAGACCCTCAGCGCCGTCCCAGGGCTTGGCAGGCGCCTTGGCGCCCTTGCCGCGCATGCAGGGCAGCACCACGAATACGAAGAAGTACACCTGCGCCAGACCAAAGCCCAGCGAACCAATGGAGGCAATCGCGTTGAAGTCGGCAAACTGCATGGGGTAGTCGGCATAGCGGCGCGGCATGCCGGCCAGCCCCAGGAAGTGCATCGGGAAGAAGGTAATGTTGAAGAAGATCAGCGACACCCAGAAATGGATCTTGCCGCGCACCTCGGAATACATCACGCCGGTCCACTTGGGCAGCCAGTAGTACACGCCGGCAAACAGCGCGAACAACGAGCCGGCCACCAGCACGTAGTGGAAGTGCGCCACGACGTAGTAAGTGTCCTGCAGCTGGATGTCGATGGGCGCCATGGCCAGGATCAGGCCGGTGAAGCCACCGATGGTGAACACGAAGATGAAGCCGACGGCGAACAGCATGGGCGTCTCGAAGGTCATCGAGCCGCGCCACATGGTGGCGATCCAGTTGAAGATCTTCACGGCCGTGGGCACCGAGATCAGCATGGTGGCGTACATGAAGAAGAGCTGCCCGGTCACCGGCATGCCGGTGGTGAACATGTGGTGTGCCCACACGATGAACGACAGGATGGCAATGGACGAGGTGGCGTACACCATGGAGGCGTAGCCGAACAGCTTCTTGCGGGCAAACGCGGGCACGATCTGGCTGATGATGCCAAAGGCCGGCAGGATCATGATGTAGACCTCGGGGTGACCGAAGAACCAGAAGATGTGCTGGTACATCACCGGGTCGCCGCCGCCGGCGGGGTTGAAGAAGCTGGTGCCGAAATGGCGGTCGGTCAGCGTCATGGTGATGGCACCGGCCAGCACGGGCATGACGGCGATCAGCAGATAGGCGGTGATGAGCCAGGTCCAGGCAAACATGGGCATCTTCATCAGCGTCATGCCGGGTGCGCGCATGTTCAGGATGGTCACGATGATGTTGATCGAGCCCATGATGGACGAGGCGCCGAGGATGTGCATGGCAAAAATGCCCGCATCCATCGAGGGACCCATCTGCAGCGTCAGCGGTGCGTACAGCGTCCAGCCGGCGGCGGGTGCACCGCCCGGCATGAAGAACGAGCCCACCAGCAGCAGCGCGGCCGGGATCATCAGCCAGAAGCTGAAGTTGTTCATGCGCGCGAACGCCATGTCGGAAGCGCCGATCTGGAGCGGAATCATCCAGTTCGCAAAGCCCACGAAGGCCGGCATGATGGCGCCGAACACCATGATCAGGCCGTGCATGGTGGTGAGCTGGTTGAACAGCTCGGGGTTGACGAGCTGCAGGCCGGGCTGGAACAGCTCGGCGCGGATCAGCAGCGCCAGCACGCCGCCCACCATCAGCATGGTGAACGAGAACAGCAGGTACAGCGTGCCGATGTCCTTGTGGTTGGTGGCGAACAGCCAGCGGCGCCAGCCGGTAGGACCGTGGTGGTGGTCATGTGCGTCGTGGCCGTGGTCGCCGGCCTGCGCGGGATGATCGAGAACTGCGCTCATGTTGGATTCCTCAATGCTCTTTTACTTGGCGCGCTGTGCCACGATTTCAGACGGCTGCACCAGCTGACCGGTCTTGTTGGACCAGGCGTTCTTGGTGTAACTGACCACGGCGGCCAGGTCGGTGTCGCTCAGCTGCTTCCAGGCCGGCATGGCACCATTGGCCGCACCTTGCAGCAACACCTGAATCTGCTTGGCGTGGTCTGCATCCTTCACGATGGCCGAACCATCCAGCGCCTTGATGGAACCCGCACCCTTGCCGCTGGCCTGGTGGCAGGCGGCGCAGTTGGCGGCATAGACCTTCTCGCCACGCTTCATGATGTCGTCAAGCGCCCAGACCTTGGCCGGATCATCCAGCTTGGCGGCGGCCTTCTTCATCTCGGCTTCGACCCACAGACTGTAGTCCGGGGCAGACAACACCTTCACATGGATGGGCATGTAAGCGTGCTCCTTGCCGCACAGCTCAGCGCACTGGCCGTAATAGTCGCCCACCTTTTCGGCACGGAACCAGGTGTCGCGCACGAAGCCGGGGATGGCGTCCTGCTTGATGCCGAAGGCCGGCACCATGAAGGAGTGGATCACGTCGTTGGCGGTGGTGATGATGCGGATCTTTTTGCCCACAGGCACGACCAGCGGGTTGTCCACCTTCAGCAAATAATCGTTGGGCGCGTTGGCCACGTCGCCACTGTTGGACATGGCGCGGTGGCTGCTGTCGATCGTGGAGATATAGGACAGGCCCTCACCCTCGCCCTTGAGGTAGTCGTAACCCCACTTCCACTGGTAGCCCGTGGTCTTGATGGTGAGGTCGGCGTTGGTGGTGTCTTTCTGGGCCACCAGCACCTTGGTGGCCGGCAAGGCCATGCCGATCACGATGAGGAAGGGAATCACCGTCCAGACCACTTCCACCGTCACCGACTCGTGGAAATTGGCAGACTTGGCCCCCTGGGAACGGCGGTGCTTCCAGATGGAATAGAACATCACCGCAAACACCGCCACAAAGATGACGGTGCAGATGATGAGCATCATCCAGTGCAGAAAGTGCTGTTCCTCGGCGATGCGGGTGACAGGCGGGTGGAGATTGAGCTGGTTGACAGCCGGGCCGCCGGGCAGGTCAGACACGGCATGGGCCACGCTCCCTATCCAGGCGCCCGCCAACCACAGGGCAGAGGCCAGCTTGCGGGGAATGCTCTTCATGGTTCTCACTTGTTTCAGCCTCATAAATCGAAACCTGCCCCGACTACACAAGGCCCGGCCCCAGAAACACACCGCACCATTCCGGCAGAGGCGAGCGCCGGGCGCTCTGCAATCCAAGCCGGGGTGGCGAGGCCAAACAGGTTTTCGCGTGTCTCCGGGCGTGCCGACGGATTGCGACTTGCATTGCCGCTCCCGTTGGCGGCGCCCCACGAGCCCTGCTGGCGTTCCGAATGATTGTAGCGCGGCTTGTTTTAAATCAGGAAAACTCGCAAATGATTCGCCACGAGACGATCAATTTGCGACACATCATTGACAAATGAGATCCGATTTCGATCGGCGAAACCAAACACCTTCCCATGCGGGCGGCACCAGGGGTGCTTTTACAGGCGTTCAGGGTGCCTCGCCCCTGCGCCCTGCGCCGCGCAGCATGGCACGCATGTCCTGCAACGAGACCGTGCTCTGCCCCGCCAAAGGCACCCGGGGTTCGGGTTTGAAGGCATGGCCGTATACGATCTCAAACGTCAGCGCCAGTTGCCCACCCTGTGCGGGATCGGCCAGGTGCTCGGTGAGCGCTTGCTGCAGTTGCGTATGCCAGCCCCGGCCGCGCAGCGCGGCAAAACGCTGCGGGTGCAGGTTGATTCCGAGCTCACGCAGTTCCTGCAGCAGGCGCTGTGCCGTCGGAAACGTCAGCGTGATGCGTTCCATGTCCATCACCGGCTCGGCAAAACCGGCCTCGATAAGCATGTCGCCCCAATCGTGCATGTCGGTGTAGGTGTGGCAAGGCGCGGGCCAGCCCAGCGTCTGGTACACCGCGCGTAACTCGCGCAGTGAATCCGGCCCGAGGCAGGAAAACATCAGATACCCATCGACCGCCAACGCATGGCTCCACTGCGCCATCAGCGCCTGCGGGTCTGGTGCCATGTGCAGCGCCATGTTGGCCCAGAGCATCTGCACAGCCCCGCGCTCGGGCCGCCCGAAGCGCACGGCGCCCCCCTTCCAGCGCGAGGCGCTCCACCAGGGCTGCGCCAGCGCACGAGCGGCATGCGGGTGCATCGATGCGGAGCTTTCCGCTACATGGCAGATGGCTTCGGGGTAGCGCTGGCGCAGCAGCGCATGCGCCTCCAGGCCGCCACGAACGGCATCCCAATGACACCAGGCAGCGGGCGCCTGGCGAATCCATTGCAGGCGGGGTTCCATTCGCCGCGCCACCTCCTCGTGCAGCCAGGGCGAATGGGCAGGGGCAGCGGCATGCCAGCGCGCAGCGGCAACGGGATCAATGGTGGGCGGGCGCTCTGTCGGCATGGTGTGGAGGTCAAAGGAAAAGCGCCTATATTGGACACCATGATGCCAAGCCCGATTGCGACAGGGATAAGCAACCGCCTGCACGCCCTGGCGGCACAGCTCCCCAGCCAATGCGCGGTGTGCCGCGCCTGGCCCGCGCGGCGGGTGTGTGACGCCTGCGCGGCACGATTTGCCCAGCCCAGAGCGCGCTGCGGCACCTGCGCACTGCCGCTGGCCGCAGGCACGCACCGCTGCGGCGAATGCCTGCGCCACCCGCCCGCACTGCAGGCCTGTGTGGCAGCTGTGGATTACGGCTACCCCTGGGCGGACCTGCTGGCGGAGTTCAAGTTCCGGGGCGACCCCGGCTGGGCAGGCTCGCTGGCCACCCTGGTGCGCAGCACACCGTGGGCCGAACCGTTGCTGGAGGCCGCAGACCTGGTACTGCCCATTCCCCTCTCGCGCCACCGATTGCGCGAGCGCGGTTTCAATCAGTCGCTCCTGCTGGCACGCCACCTTGCGCCCCGCAAGGCAGAACCTGCCTTGCTGCTGCGCCCGCACGACACCCCATCGCAAAGCAGCCTGCCGCGCGCGCAGCGGCTGCGCAATCTCCAAGGTGCCTTTGCGGTCGAGCCGCTGCGCGCCACCAGCCTGCAAGGCCGGCGCATCGTGCTGGTCGATGACGTGATGACCACGGGCGCCACGCTCCAAGCCGCAGCCAGGGTCTTGCAGCAGGCGGGGGCACAGCACGTGGCGGCTCTGGTGGTGGCACGCACCGAAACACCCACCTGACACGCATTCTTACGATGACGGCATCCGCACCCGGGGCGCCGAACCGACAATACGACCATGTTTCACATTGTTCTGGTCGAGCCCGAAATTCCGCCCAACACGGGCAATGTCATCCGGCTGGCCGCCAACACGGGCTGCACACTGCATCTGATCGAACCACTGGGCTTTTCGATGGAAGATCGACTGATGCGTCGTGCGGGGCTGGACTACCACGAATACGCCCAGGTCCTGCGCCACCCGGGCTGGACGGCCTTTCTGCGCGAAGCACAGCCCGACGCTGCGCGCATGTTTGCGCTCACCACCCATGGCACCCGGGCGGTACACGACGCCCGCTTTCTGCCAGGCGACTGGCTGGTCTTTGGAGCCGAAACACGTGGTCTGCCACCCGAACTGCGCGAGAGCTTTGCCCCTGCGCAGCGGCTCCGGCTCCCCATGGTGCCAGCCCAGCGCAGCCTGAACCTGTCCAATGCCGTTGCAGTGACGGTGTTTGAAGCCTGGCGGCAAAACAGTTTTGCGTTGGCTCCTTCGGTGGCACCACGCGGGTGAGCCTCAGGCAGAAAGCCCGCCCTCGCGCCGGGCGACAGCTTGCGGCGTCTGCTCGATCACAAAGTCCAGAAACGCCTTGGTGCGGGCCGGCAGCATGCGCCGCGTGGGCAGCGCGGCATACACGGTATAGCGCGAATGCACCCAGCCGGGCAGCACGTGCACCAGCGCACCGCTGGCCAGGTAGGGCGCCGCCAGCAGGCGCGCCATCACGCTCACGCCCAGGCCATCGAGTGCAGCGCGCAGCAGCAAATCGGTGCTGACCGATTGCAGCACCACCGGGATGTCCACCTCCTGCACCTGGGTCTCGCCCTCGAGTGACTGCAGGCGCAGGCGGCGCCCGGCATGGCCCCCCACCACCTGGCCGTTGTCGCGCAGGTAGTGGTGGCGGACCAGATCCTCGGGCTGCCGGGGCATGCCCATGCGCTGCAGATAGTCCGGCGCTGCCACCACAATGGCCTCTCCGTGCAGAAGCGGCCTTGCCACGATGTTGCCGTCGTAATCTTCCGGCACCACCATCAGGGTCAGGTCAAACGCTTCCACCCGGCTTGCCACGGCATTGTCGGTGGCGATATCTAGCAGGAGCCGGGGATGACGCGCGTGCCAGGGCGCCATCAGTGGCGCCAGAAAATAGCTGGCCAGCACCGGAGGGGTGAGCACACGCACCGTGCCCTGCAGGTCGCGCGTACTGGCGGTGGCAGCGGCCTCGGCAGCCTCGACCTCGAAAAGAATGGCACGCACACGCTCAAGGTAGGCCTGCCCGGCATCGGTCAGAGCAACCTTGCGTGTGGTGCGCTGCAGCAGCCTGGTGTTCAGGTGCTGCTCCAGCTCGGCCACCATGCGCGTGACCACCGGGGGCGACATGTCCATGGCGCGCGCGGCAGCGGCAAAACCGCCCTCGTCCACGACGCGAGCGAACACTTTCATGGCTTGCAGGCGGTCCATGGTTCAGTCCCCCCACTCTGCATTGGGCACGGTCCAGGCCAGCAGCCACCGCGCAAGGGCCGCCCCGCCGCGCTGGTGGCGTCCCCCTTCCCCGCATCGCGCAGCGATGCGAGAGAGAAGGGGGAAGCGGCGCAGCCGCTCAGGGGGTTGGCACCCTATACCGCTGCGCCGTAGCTGCGCGAAAGCGACTCGGCCACGCAGGCCGGCTTGTCGCCCCCCTCGCGCTCCACCGTCACCAGCCAGGTCATTTGCATGCCGTCGGGCTGCAGCGCCTCGGTGGCCTGCAGTGTCATGCGGGCACGCACGCGGCTGCCCACGGGCACCGGCGAGGTGAAGCGCACGCGGTTGAGGCCATAGTTCACGCCCATGCGGGCGCCCTCGATATGGATCGCCAGCTCGAAGAAGCGCGGAATCAGCGAGAGCGTGAGAAAGCCGTGCGCGATCGGTGCGCCGAACGGCCCGGCCTTGGCGCGCTCGGGGTCCACGTGGATCCACTGGTGATCGCCCGTGGCCTGGGCGAACAGGTTGACCTGCTCCTGCGTGATGGTGAGCCAGTCGGTCACGGCGACTTCCTGGCCCACGCAGGCGCTCACTTCGGAATATGAATGAAAGGTTTTCATGGCCGCAATGTAGCGCCGCCCCCGCGTGCGCGATGTCTGCCGGGCGACAGACGGCGGCCCCCGGGGCGCTCACGCGTCCAGCCATGCGCAGATACCCTGCCACTGTTCCAGATCGCGCGCCACGCGGCCCGGCGCCACGTCAAACAGGGTGACGCCGTGCGCCGCGAGGTGAAGGTAATTCTGCGTATCGCGCACATAACCCAGCACGGGCAGGCCCAGGCTGCCAACAAAATGCTGCAGCTGCTCGGCTGCACGCGTACGCTGGTCCACGCGCATGCCCACGATCCCGACCTCGATGCGGCTGGCCCGACGGTGCGCCACCAACTGGTCCAGAAAAGCCCGCGTGGCAAAAATGTCGAACACGCTGGGCTGCAGCGGAACAATGACCTTGTCAGCCCGCTTGAGCACATCACCCAGGCGTCCGCCATGCAGCCCTGCGGGCGTGTCCAGTACCGCATGGGTGGCCCCCTTGGGCGGGCGCGGAACGGCGTCGGCGGTGGCGTCCCAGTCGCCAATCGGCCGCGCCGCCGACGGGCGCAGGCCCAGCCACAGGCGCGCCGACTGCTGGCGGTCCACATCGCCCAGCGCCACCGGATGACCTTGGCGCGCCCAATATCCTGCAATGTTCGTGGCCAGCGTGGACTTGCCCACGCCCCCTTTCGGATTGGCTACTACAACCACTGGCATCCGGACCTCCTTGCAGTCGCTGGCTCGAAAATACGAGAAAAATCCCGTCCAACCCAATAGGGACAATGGCTAGCTGCTATGAATACCGCAGTAAATTGACACGGTTGTGTCAGGCATGCTGTCCGCCCCGCTTGACGAAAAACAAGCCTGCACCCACCACCATCAGCAGCCCGCCAAACACCCGGTTCTGGATGCGAACCGCACGGGCACTGCGCATCAGACCGCGCAGGGTGCTGGCGCCCAGGGCGTAGCCATGCATCACCACCACATCCACCGCCACGGTGGTGGCAGCCATCACCGCCAGCTGGGTCCAGAGTGGGCGGCTTTCGGTCATGAACTGCGGCAGTACGGCCACCATGAAAATGATGCCCTTGGGATTGGTGGCATTGGTAAGAAAGCCCGTCAGGCAGCGCTTCTGCCAGGTTCCGGCAGGAGAGGCTTCGTCACCCTCCAAGGGCGATGCATCGCCTGCACGCCACTGTGAAAAGCCGATGTAGATCAGGTAGCAGGCGCCCAGCACCTTCACCACACTGAAAGCCACCTCGGAGGCCAGCAGCAGCGAGCCCACGCCGGCGCCGGCGATCAGCAAAATGAGCAACAGGCCCAGCTGCAGGCCCAGGATGGTGGCCCCCGCCTTGCGCACGCCATACGACAGGCCATGGCTCATGGACAGCACGGCGCCCGAACCCGGCGACACCGCAATCAGGCACGATGCCGCAAAAAAAGCCAGCCAGGTCTGCACGTCCATGGTTCACGCCTTCCACATCCACACGGGGAACGCATCTTAGCAACCCGCGCCCGCCGGCAGCGCGCTGCGCCCACCCACGGAGCAGCGCATCCAGGCCGCTGCCGGCCCCAAGGCCAGCGCACTGTGCGGCCCACGTCTCCGATGGGCTGGATGGGCGTTCCGGCGGACCGAATCAGTCGAGGCTGGCGCCCGACTCCTTGACCACCTTGCCCCACTTCAGGCTTTCCTTCTGGATGAAGTCGGCAAACTGCGCAGGCGTCTCGTTGGCGGGTTCGCCGCCCTGGTCGTCGATCTTCTTCTTCACTTCGGCGTTGGCCAGCACCTTGCCCAGGGCGGTGCTGATCTTGTCCAGCACCGGCTTGGGCGTGGCCGCCGGGGCGAACAAGCCGAACCACGAGGTGGCCTCGTAACCGGGCACACCGGCCTCGGAAATGGTCGGCACGTCAGGCAGGTCGGCCGAGCGCTTGGCGGTGGAGATGGCGATGGCGCGTAGCTTGCCGCTGCGCACATGCGGAATCACCGAAGGCAGGTTGTCGAACATGATCGAAATCTGGCCGCCCAGCAGGTCGCTCACGGCCGGGGCGCTGCCCTTGTAGGGGACATGCACCATGTCCACCTTCGTCAGGCTCTTGAACAACTCGCCCGAGAGGTGGGGCGAGGCGCCGTTGCCGGGCGAGCCGAAGTTGATCTTGCCGGGGTTGGCCTTGGCGTAGGCAATCATTTCCTGCACCGTCTTGAACGGCTGCGAGGGGTGTGCCACGAGCAGGTTGGGCACCATGGCCACGCGGGTGAGCGGGGCAAAGTCCTTGATCGGGTCGTAGGGCAGCTTCTTGTACAGCGAGGCGTTGATGGCGTGCGTGCCCACCGTGCCCATGAACAGGGTATGGCCGTCGGCGGCGGCTTTGGCGGCATAGGCGGCGCCGATGTTGCCCCCCGCACCGGCCTTGTTCTCCACGACCACCGGCTGACCCAGCTCGGTCGAGAGGTACTGACCCACCAGGCGCGCCAGGATGTCGGTGGTGCCGCCCGCCGCAAACGGCACGACGATGGTGACGGGCTTGGTGGGGTAGTTTTGCGCAGCAGCGCCCAGGGGCAGCGTGGCCGCAGCAGCCAGGGCAAGGGTGCCGAGCACGGCACGGCGGGTGGTACGAGTGGAATGGTTCATGGTCGGTCCTGCAGTCAAGGGATGGCAAACAGCGGCGCCGCGCGCACGCGGTACCGCTACGGGGAAGTGCTTACACGCGTTCCAGAATCAAGGCAATGCCCTGACCCACGCCAATGCACATGGTGCACAGCGCGTAACGCCCGCCGGTGGCGTGCAGGCGGTTGACTGCCGTGGTGGCCAGGCGCGCACCCGAAGCCCCCAGGGGGTGGCCCAGGGCAATCGCACCGCCCCAGGCGTTGACGCGCTCGTCATCGTCCTTCAGGCCCAGGAGGCGCAGCACGGCCAGGCCCTGCGCAGCAAAGGCTTCGTTGAGTTCGATGACATCCATCTGATCCAGCGTCAGGCCGGTCAATGCCAGCACCTTCTGCGTGGCCGGTGCCGGGCCAATGCCCATGATGCGCGGGGCCACACCGGCCGTCGCCATGCCGACGATGCGGGCCTTGGGGGTCAGCCCGTTTTTGGCGGCGCTGGCCTCATTGGCCAGCAACAGGGCGCAGGCGCCGTCGTTCACGCCCGAGGCGTTACCGGCGGTCACGCTTCCGTCCGGCCGCACCACGCCCTTGAGCCGGGCCAGGGTTTCCAGGCTGGTCTCGCGTGGGTGTTCATCCTGGCTCACGACGATGGCGTCCCCTTTTTTCTGGGGGATGGTGACCGGAACGATTTCCCGCGCCAGATGGCCTGCCTTCTGTGCGGCCACGGCCTTGAGCTGGCTGGACAGGGCCATGCGGTCCTGTGCTTCGCGCTCGATCCTGAACTCGACGGCAACGTTCTCGGCGGTTTCGGGCATGGAGTCCACGCCGTATTTTTCCTTCATCAGTTTGTTGACGAAGCGCCAGCCGATGGTGGTGTCATAGACGGCGTTGGCACGCGAAAAGGCGCTTTCTGCCTTGGGCATGACGAAGGGGGCGCGGCTCATGCTTTCCACACCACCGGCAATCATCAGGCCGGCTTCACCAGCCTTGATGGCGCGCGCCGCCGTGCCCACGGCATCCAGACCCGAGCCGCACAGGCGGTTGATGGTGGCGCCGGGCACTTCCAGGGGCAGGCCCGCGAGCAGGCTGGCCATGTGGGCGACGTTGCGGTTGTCTTCGCCGGCCTGGTTGGCGCAGCCATAAAGCACGTCGGTGATCGCAGCCCAGTCCACACTGGCATTGCGCGCCATGAGGGCCTTGAGGGGAATGGCGCCCAGGTCGTCGGTGCGCACCGAGCTGAGGGCACCGCCGTAGCGGCCGATGGGGGTACGGATGGCGTCACAGATGTAGGCTTGGGTCATGGTGATCTCCAGGGTGGTCGATAAAGGGTTCAGGCAGCGGCGGGCGCAATGGGCAGGCCCACCAGGCGCTCGAGCTCGGTGTGCTCCAGGCCTGGCACCGCATCGATGAGCTGCAGGCCATCGGGCGTGCAGGCCAAGGTGCACAGGTCAGTGTAGATGCGCTTGACGCAGGCGATGCCGGTGAGCGGGTAGGTGCAGCGCTCGACCACCTTGCTCTCGCCCTGCTTGCTCAGCAAGTCCATCATCACCCAGGTCTGGCGGGCGCCAATGGCCAGGTCCATGGCGCCGCCCACGGCCGGAATTGCGCCTGGCTCGCCCGTGCTCCAGTTGGCCAGATCGCCCGTGGCACTGACCTGGAAGGCGCCGAGCACGCAGATGTCGAGGTGGCCGCCGCGCATCATGGCGAAGCTGTCGGCATGGTGGAAGTACGCACCGCCGGGCAGCAGCGTGACGGGCTGCTTGCCGGCGTTGATGAGGTCGTAGTCCTCCTGCCCCGCAGCCGGCGCCGGGCCCATGCCCAGAATGCCGTTTTCGCTCTGCAGGATGACCTCGCGGCCCTCGGGGATGTGGTTGGCCACCTGGGTGGGCATGCCGATGCCCAGGTTCACGTAAGCGCCATCGTGGATGTCTTGTGCCACGCGGCGGGCCAACGCTTCTTTGCTTCGTTTTTGATAGCTGTTCACGCTTGCTCCTTAAGGGCTTGGTGACGATTTCATGCAAATTTCTTGAAACCACCGCCCTGCGTGGCCACGCGATCGATTTTCACGATCTGGCTCACGTAGATGCCGGGGGTGACGATGGCCTCGGGGTCGAGCGCGCCCAGTTCCACAACGTCATGCACCGTGGCGACGGTTTTCCTTGCGGCGGTGGCCATCACCGGGCCGAAATTGCGCGCCGACATGCGGTAGGTCAGGTTGCCCCAGCGGTCGCCGCGCTCGGCCTTGATGAGCGCCACATCGCCGTGGATGGGGTACTCCAGCACATGGTGGCGGCCGTTGATTTCGCGCGTTTCCTTGCCAGCCGCCAGTTCGGTACCGTAGGCGGTGGGGCAAAAGAAGGCGCCAATGCCGGCACCGGCGGCTCGCAGGCGCTCGGCCAGCGTACCCTGGGGCACGAGCTCGAGTTCGAGCTTGCCGCTGCGGTACAGGCCGTCGAAGACATGGCTGTCGACCTGGCGCGGGAAGCTGCAGATGATCTTGCGCACCCGGCCCGCCTGCAGCAGCGCCGCCAGGCCCTGCTCGCCGTTGCCGGCGTTGTTGTTCACCACGGTGAGGTCGCGCGCGCCTTGGGCGATCAGGCCCTCGATGAGTTCACCGGGAATGCCCGCCGTGCCGAAGCCGCCAATCAGCACCGTGGCGCCATCCTGCACGCCTTGCAGCGCCTGTGCGACCGAATCTGCGATTTTGTTGATCATCCGGGAAGCTCTTTCAGGAAGAAGGGGGATGGCAGTCGCCATCGACAGATCGAAATCCGTTCGCGATACGAACAAGTGTTCGCTAAAAGAATTATACTGCGCCACCCATGAGCGAGCCTGCCCTCCCCGATCCTCCCAAGCCCGGCGACAGCTACGTGCAGTCGTTCGCGCGCGGACTCGAAGTCATCCGCTCGTTCAGCCCCGCCGCGCCGCAGCAGACGCTCAGCGAGGTGGCTGCACGCACCGGCCTGACCCGCGCTGGCGCACGCCGCATCCTGCTCACGCTGCAGACGCTGGGCTACGTGGAAAGCGATGGACGGCTGTTCCGCCTCACACCGCGCATCCTGGACCTGGGCTTTGCCTACCTCTCCTCGCTGCCCATCTGGAATCTGGCCGAACCCACCATGGAGGCCCTGGCGGACCGGGTGCACGAGTCCTGCTCGGCTGCCGTGCTCGACGGGCTGGACGTGGTCTACGTGCTGCGCGTACACACGCACAAGATCATGAGCACCAACCTGGGCGTGGGCTCGCGCCTGCCGGCGTTCTGGACCTCGATGGGCCGCGTGCTGCTCGCCGCCCTGCCCGAAGACGAACTGCAACGCCGCCTGCAGCAGACCGCACCGCGCCAGCGCTTCACGCAGCACACGGTGCTGGACGATGCCGGTCTGCTCCACTGTGTGCGCCAGACGCGCGCGCAGGGCTGGTCGCTGGTGAACCAGGAACTCGAAGAGGGCCTGATCTCCATCGCTGCACCGCTCCAGAACCGAGTTGGCCAGACGGTGGCCGCACTCAACATCAGCGGCCAGGCCAACCGAACGAACGCGCGGGTGATGCAGGAGCAGTTCCTGCCCGCACTGCTGCAGGCCACGCAGGCCATTTCGCGCCTGCTGGTGCGCTGATCCCCGGCCGCCAGCCGGGCCGGGAGCGTGCTACGCTCTGGCGCCATGTTCAATCCCTCCCAAGCCGACGTCCGCCGCTTCTTCTGCGCCGCCCACGCCAAGGCCCAGACGGGCGCCCCCATGGAAGCCATCGAAACCCTGGCCAGCCTCTGGATCGCCGAGCACCCCGAATACCATGCCGAGCTGCAGGATGCCGATGCGGCCGTGGCGCGCAACTACGACGAAACGCCCGACCGCACCAACCCCTTCCTGCACCTGTCGATGCACCTGTCCATCAGTGAGCAGTGCAGCATCGACCAGCCGCGCGGCATCCGCCAGGCGGTGGAACTGCTGGGCAAACGCCTGGACTCGCTGCACGACGCCCACCACGCCACCATGGAATGCCTGGGCCAGATGCTGTGGGAAAGCCAGCGCGCGGGCCGCCCACCCGATGGCGACGCCTATGTCGCCGCAGTGCAGCGGCGCGCCACGCGCGACTGAGCCGTGGCCAGGTGTCCGTGGGGCACCACCAGCAGGTCGCTCTGCAGGCCGCCCTTGAGCAGCCTGCGCGGAACGCTGCCGCGTACCCAATCCATCAGCGCCGAACGGCGCTCCTGGCCGATCACCACCAAATCGGCCCCGATGCGCTCCTGCTGCACCAAGAGGTGGCGGGCCAGATCGCCCCGGCCGATCAGGGTGCCGACGCGGTTGCGGCGGGCATCAAACACATCCGACAGCCGGTAGAGCTGCTCTTGCGCGTACTGCAGCACCTCCCGCCGGTAGGCCTGCACGGCGGCCATGGAGGCCTCGGCACTGCGCAACCGCGCCTCATCGTGGGGGTCGATCGCATGGAACAGCTCCAGCGTGGCACCTGCCCCGAAGTCACCCGCATAGCGCACCAGCGGGCGGGAGACGGCAGAAAAATCCACCGCCACCAGCAACCGCGCATACCCCCCCTGCAACGGCTGGCACACGACAAGCAAAGGGCAAGGACTGTCACGCAACAACGGGAGCAGGAGCGTTCGCCATGGCAGCACGCCCGCCGCATGCCGCATACGCTCATGCGTCACCAGGAGATCGGCACGCGCAGCCTCCGCAAGGCAGTCATCCTGCAGCCGTCCGGTGCCGGCGATGGTTTCCACCACCACGCCATGGCGCCGTGCGAGCTGGCGCGCACGCTGCTCCAGCCGCGCCACCGGGTCGGACAGTTGCAGTGGCGGCGTTTCGCAGGCATACAAAATCCGCAGCCGCGCGCCATGGACGACAGCCAGTGCTGCGGCGCGGTCGAGGCCGTGTTCGGCCTGGATGGAAAAATCGGTCAGGGCCAGAATGTTCTGGATGCGCATGGGGTTCCTCTCGGGCTAGGTGCAGGGACGGAGTGACCGTCGTCGTCTGCGTCACCCGGCCCCGACCGTGGAGCAGGCAGGCCCGGCGACAAGGGCCGGAACGGAAAGCGCGCACCGCACCACCGGGCGGAGAAAGGCCCGGCGGTTACTGGATGACGTCTGGAAGAGAGAAGAACCGCCGGGCCTGGAAATCTGCGTCCGATGCAGCAGGCTTGGAATCACCCTGCCTGGGGCGCCCCCGCACCACCCAACCGGGCCGGCGGGCCAGGTGCGGTGAGAAAAGGGTGAGAAACAGCGGATTCATACGCTGCTCATTTTATGAGCAGCAGGGGTTTGCCACAAGCATGCCGCACCGGTGCGTGCCAGTATTACCGCCCTCCGGCGTCGCGCTCACCGAAAGCGCGATTGCGGCACCACCTGCAGGTCGCCATCCACCCGGGCGATGTATTGCGACAGCGCCTTGAGCTCGGCGTTGCTGAACTGGCCGGCAATGCCCGCCATCACACCGTTGCTGCGCCCCACATAGGCGTTTTTGCCGGTCTCCTTGTACGACTTGAGCGCAACATACAGATAGTCGGCGTGCTGGCCCGCAATCTTGGGGTAGGACGGATCGATCGGCTTGGCAAAGTTGTCGCCGTGGCACGAAACGCAGGCGCCCTTCTTCAGCAGTTCGGCCACGGCCGCTGTGGGCTCGCGCCGGGGCGCGGCAGGCAGCTCGCTACCGGCCTTCCCATGCTGCGCGTAATAGGCCGACAGGTCGGCAATGTCCTGCTCGGTCAGCGAGATCGACACGCCGCGCATCGTGGGGTGCTTGCGGTCCCCCTTCTGGTACGCCTGCAGCGCGCTGGCGATGTAGCCCGCACTCTGGCCCGAGATCATCGGCACCTTGTGCACTTCCGGAAAGCTGGACTGGTATCCGGCAATGCCATGGCAACCGATACACATGGCGTTCTTCTGCTCACCGGCCTTCACGTCGCCCTTGGCTTCTTGGGCATGGATCCCGCCGGTCGCGGAAGCGACAGCCAGGGCGAATAGCGTGGTCAGCATATGGTTCATTTTGCGCGCACAATCCTGTGAAGTGAAAACCAGGGGCCCGGAGTTTGTGGCTAATTATAGCCAGCGCTTGTCAAGCCCATTTGTCAACGATTCTGCATTCAAATCCATGAAATTCCAAGGCTCCGAAAATTACGTCGCCACCCAGGACCTGATGCTTGCCGTGAACGCGGCCATCACGCTGCAACGCCCCCTGCTCATCAAGGGCGAACCCGGCACCGGCAAGACCATGCTGGCCGAGGAAGTGGCCCAGGCGCTCGACATGCCGCTGCTGCAATGGCACATCAAGTCCACCACCAAGGCGCAGCAGGGCCTGTACGAATATGACGCCGTGAGCCGCCTGCGCGACAGCCAGCTCAATGATGGCGACAGCGCCGAGCGCGTGAAGAACATCCGCAACTACATCGTGCAAGGCGTGCTGTGGCAGGCCTTCACGGCAGACCGTCCCGTGGCGCTCCTGATCGACGAGATCGACAAGGCCGACATCGAATTCCCGAACGACCTGCTGCGCGAGATCGACCGCATGGAGTTCTACTGCTACGAGACGCGCGAGCTCATCAAGGCGAAGCACCGCCCGCTGGTGTTCATCACCTCGAACAACGAAAAGGAACTGCCCGACGCCTTCCTGCGCCGCTGCTTCTTCCATTTCATCAAGTTCCCCGAAGCCGACACGATGCGGCAGATCATCGGTGTGCACTTTCCCACGCTCAAGAGCGAACTGCTCACCGTGGCGATGAAAACCTTTTATGACGTGCGCAACCTGCCCGGCCTGAAGAAAAAGCCATCGACCAGCGAACTGCTCGACTGGCTCAAGCTGCTGGTGGCCGAAGACATTCCACTCACCGCGCTGCAAAGTGCCGACAACAAAGTGTCGGTGCCGCCACTGGTGGGCGCGCTGCTGAAGAACGAACAGGACGTGAGTCTGTTCGAGAAGCTGGTGTTCATGAACCAGAGGAACCGTTGAATCCCGGAGCCTGTCCATGAGTTTCGTTCAACCGCTGGTGATGCGCCAGAACGGCGTGCGCCTCGAACCCCTTGCGCTGGAGCACGAAGAGGGCCTTCGCGCCGCAGCCGCCGACGGCGCGCTGTGGAAGCTGCGCATCACTTCGGTGCCCGAGCCGCAGGACACCCGCGCCTACATCGAAACCGCACTGCAGATGCGCGCAGACGGCCACCGCTTTGCCTTTGCCGTGCGCGATGACGCCACGGGCGACGTGCTGGGCAGCACCAGCTTCCACGACATCCTGCCCGCCGTCAAAAGGGTGGAAATTGGCTACACCTGGTACCGCAAAAGCGTGCAGCGCAGCCACGTCAACACCACCTGCAAACTGCTGATGATGGGCCACGCCTTTGACCAGCTCGGCTGCAACGTCGTGGGTTGGCGCACCGACAACTTCAACTTTGCCTCGCAACGCGCCATCGAGCGCCTGGGCGCAAAGAAAGACGGCGTGATCCGGGGCCACGCGCTGCGGCGTGACGGCACCATCCGCGACACGGTGATGTACAGCATGCGCGCGGGCGAATGGCCGGAAGCGCGCGCCCAACTGCTATATCTTTTAGAGCTGCATGCGCATGCGCAGTAAGCGCTAGAGGCCAAAATGATGGGTAAAAACCATGCTGATTGATTTTTTCTACACCCTGCGCACGGCCAAGCTGCCGGTGTCGGTCAAGGAATACCTCACCCTGCTCGAAGCCCTGCAGGCCGGCGTGGTCGGCCCCAAGTCGGACGACGCGTGGAGCCTGGACGACTTCTACAACATCGCCCGACTCACGCTGGTGAAGGACGAGAAACACTACGACAAGTTCGACCGGGCCTTTGGCGCCTACTTCAAGGGCGTGGAGCTGGTGGCAGACTTCACCAAGGAAATCCCGGCCGACTGGCTGCGCAAGATCCTGGAGAACGAACTCACGCCCGAGCAGAAGGCCGCCATCGAGAAGATGGGCTGGGACGAGCTCATGGAAACGCTGAAAAAGCGCCTGGAAGAGCAGAAAGAGCGCCACCAGGGTGGCAACAAGTGGATTGGCACGGGCGGCACCAGCCCTTTTGGCCACGGCGGCTACAACCCGCAGGGCATCCGTATTGGCGGAGCGGGCAAGAACAAGAGCGCCGTGAAGGTGTGGGAGCAGCGTGCCTACAAGGACTACGACGACCAGCAGGAGCTGGGCACGCGCAACATCAAGGTGGCGCTGCGCCGCCTGCGCAAGTTTGCGCGCGAGGGCCATGAGCTCGAACTCGACCTGCCCGACACCATCCGCAGCACGGCGGCCAACGCCGGCTACCTGGACATCAAGATGGTGCCCGAGCGGCACAACAACGTGAAGGTGCTGCTGCTCATGGACGTGGGCGGCACCATGGACGAGCACATCCAGCGTGTCGAAGAACTCTTCAGCGCCGTCAAGACCGAGTTCAAGCACCTGGAGTTCTATTACTTCCACAACTGCGTGTACGACTTCATGTGGAAGAACAACCGGCGCCGTTTTGCCGAAAAATTCCCCACCTGGGACATCATCCGCAAGTACAACAAGGACTACAAACTCATCTTCGTGGGCGACGCCACCATGAGCCCCTACGAGATTTTGCAGCCCGGCGGCAGCGTCGAATACAACAACGAAGAGCCGGGCGCCGAGTGGATCCAGCGCCTCACGCATGCCTTCCCCAAGTTTGCCTGGATCAACCCCGAGCCCCAGGGCGTGTGGCAATACCGCCAGAGCATCAGCATCGTGCAGCAGCTCATCGGCAACCGCATGTACCCTTTGTCCCTCAAGGGGCTCGAAGAAGCGATGCGCCTGCTGTCAAAATAGGTGCTATGTCGCGCCACTCCCCAACGCCGGCCTTCTGGTCGGCGTTGCTGTTTTCAAGCCTGTTGTTTCTGCAAGGCTGCAGCCTGCTGCCTTTGCAGGATGACCATGCACGCGCCGACACGGCGGCACAAGACGCCTTCACGCTGGTGGTTCTGGCGCCGCCTGCCATCCGCCCTACCCTGGAGCGCCACCTCGACCTGCAGCGCTTCCGCACCCAGCCCGACCTGCAGCCGCGCGAACTGACGCGCCTGCTGAGCGCCGCCGACGACGATGCGCGCCAACTGCTGGCCACACTGGGCTATTTCAGCCCCACGCTGACGGTGGATCTGGCGCCCGCAGCGCCCGGCAGCACGGCCACGCCCACCATCACCCTCCGCGTGGAGCCCGGCCCGCAGACCCAGGTGGTTGAGGCCGAGGTGGAATTTGCCGGAGCCCCGCCCAGCGACGCCCCCACACGGCGCCAGCACGCACGCATCCGCAACGGCTGGCTGCTGCCGCCCGGCCAGCCCTTCACCCAGACCGGCTGGGACAACGCCAAGAACCAGGGCCTGCGCCAATTGCAAACTCGGCGCCACCCCACCGCCCGCATCGCCGACAGCCGCGCCGACATCGACGCCGACCAGCAGCAGGCCCGCCTGGCCGTCACCTACGACCCCGGCCCGCTGGTCCACTTTGGCCCGCTGCGCGTGGAGGGCAGCCAGCGCTACGACCCCGACGGCGCACGTCGCCTGGCCCGGCTGCCCACGGGCGCCGAATACGACGAAGCCCAGTTGCTCGACGCCCAGCTGCGCCTGGCCAGCAGCGGCTATTACGACGCGGTGTTCCTCACCCTCGACACCGAGGGCACCGACCCGCTGGCCGCCCCGGTGGTGGCCCAGGTGCGCGAGGCGCCGCTGCAAAAGCTGGTGTCGGGCGTGGGCCTGTCCACCGACAGCGGCGCCCGGCTGTCGCTGGACCACACGCACAACCGCCTGCCCGGCATCGGCTGGCGCGCGCTGAGCAAGCTGGCGCTCGACCGCAACACCAAGCGCCTGGGCACCGACTGGATGGCGCTGCCCGATGAAGGCGGCTGGCGCTGGTTCAGCGGCGCGCAGCTGCAGCGCGAAACCACGGGCGACTACGAAGTCAACAGCACGCGCCTGCGCGCCGGGCGCAGCCAGTCCACCGACCACATCGACCGCAACTACGCCCTGCAGTTCGACACTGCCCGCAGCCAAGGCGTCAACGCGCCGCCATCGAGTGCCGCGCTCAGCGCCCAGTTCGGCTGGACCGGCCGCTACTTCAACAGCCCCACGGCCCCCACACGCGGCTACGGCGTGGCCTGGGAGCTGGGCGTGGGCACCACGCTGCGCCCGCAGCGCGACCCCTTTGTGCGCCTGCTGGCGCGCTGGCTGCACTACCAGCCCCTGGGCCGGGTACAGACTGCACAAGGCCCCGCCCGCCAGAGCCGCCTGGCCTGGCGCGCCGAGGCCGGTGCGGTGCTGGCGCGCGGCGGTGCCCAGCTGCCGGTGACCCAGCTCTTTCTGACCGGGGGCGATACCACGGTGCGCGGCTACGGCTACCGCGCCATTGGCGCTCGCACCGACAACGGCCAGCTTTTTGGCGGCCGCTACCTGGCCGTGGGCAGCGCCGAATGTCAGCGCCCCATCGTCTGGAAAGGCGAGATGACCGACTGGGAAAGCACCCTCTTTGTGGACGCCGGCGCCGTGGCCGACCAGCCCGGCGACCTGCACGCCCGCGTGGGCGTGGGCGCCGGACTGCGCTGGCGCAGCCCCGTGGGGCCGGTGCAGGCCGACCTGGCCTGGGGCGTGCAGGCCAAGGAATTGCGCCTGCACCTGCGCCTGGGCTTCTCTTTCTGACCGATGGCCGAACGCACACCCCCGCCCCCCCGCCCCGGCCCCGAAGTGTTCGCCGCCGGTGCCAGCCGTCCGCCCGCGCCCAACCCCTTTGCGGCCGGTGCCAGCAGCACCCCCACCACCCGCACCGCGCCGCGCCGCCCCTGGCGGGCCTTGGGCTGGGTGGGTGGCCTGCTCACCGGTCTGGTGACGCTGCTGCTGGTGGCGGCTGCCGCCCTGTGGTGGTGGCTGGGCAGCCCGCAATCGCTGGCCACGGCGCTGACGCAGGCAGCCGCCCGCCTGCCCGCCGGGCAACAGCTGGAGAGCCGCGAGGTATCGGGCACGCTGCGCAGCGGCGGGCACATCGGCTGGCTGCGCTGGCGCAGCCCCTCGCTGACCGTGGAGGCGCACGACATCCGCATCGGCTGGAGCCTGGCACCGCTGCTGCAGCGCAGCGTGCAACTGGGCGAGGTTCAGGTGGCCGCCGTCCACATCACCCCCACACCGCAGCCGGGTGAAGCAACGCCTCCGCAGCCGCTGGAGCAGCTGGTGCTGCCCGTGCGCGTGGACGTTCCGTTCCAGATCGGCCTGCTGCATTGGCACGGCGCCCCCACCGTGCAGGCCCAGGCCCTGGCAGGCCGCTACCGCCATGACCGCACGCAGCACACTCTGGAGATCAGCGGCGTCGATCTGGCCCAGGGCCACTACCGCGCCCAGGCCACGCTGCAGGCCCAGGCCCCGATGCAGCTGGAGGCCACCCTCGAAGGCGAGGTGCACACCACCCCGCCCGGCTCCACCCAGCCCCTGGCGCTGTCGGCCCACGCCACGCTGCAAGGCCCCCTGGCCGGTGCCGCTGCCCAGCTGCAACTGGCTGCGCAACTGAGCCCCGGCACAGACACCCCGCCCTCCGCCGCCCACGCCATGCAGGCCGAGGTAAGCGCCAACATCGCCCCCTGGGCGCCCCAGCCCCTGCGCCAGGCCCAGGCCACGCTGCGCGCCGTCAACCTGACCGCCCTGTGGCCGCAGGCCCCCACCACCGCGCTGCAGGGCACGGTGCAGGCCGGCCCGCGCCCGGAGGGCTGGAGCATCACCGCCGCACTGCAAAACGGGGCACCCGGCCCGTGGGACCAGCAGAAACTGCCGCTCAGCGCCCTGAACGCCAGCGCCCTGTACGACGGCACGCGCTGGAACGTGCCCCAAGCCCGCCTGCAAGTGGGCAGCGGCAGCATCACCCTGCAGGGCCATTACGCGGTGGCCGACACCACGGTCGAAGGCAGCGCGCAAGTGCAGGGCCTGAGCCCAGCCGCCGTGCACAGCCAGCTCGACGCCAGCCCGCTGGCTGGCCAAGTGCGCGCCCGCACCCAAGGCGACACTGTGCACTTCAACCTGGATGTGCAAGCCGCGGCCCGTGCAGCCACCAAGCCCTCATCGCGTACGGCATCCGCCGCCGCCCCCATCCGGCTGCGCCTGCAAAGCGCCCGCGCCAGCGGCACCTGGCGCCAGGGCCTGCTGTCGCTGCAGACGGTGGACCTCCAGGCCCTGCAGGCCCGCCTGCAAGGCCAATCCATCGCCGTCACGCTGGGGGCCGCACCGTCGGCGCGCGGCACGCTCACGCTGACCCTGCCCGGCGCCACGGCCAGCGCCAGCGGCACGCTGGGGCAGGACGCCGGTGCCGGCCAGGCCCAGCTGGTGCTGGAACAGGCCGAGCGCACCCAGGCCTGGCTGCAGACCCTGCCCGGCATCGCCCAGACATTGGGCGGGCGGCAACTGCAAGGCCAGGCCCGGCTCGATGCCCGCTGGCAAGGCGGCTGGAATGCCCTGCGCCACCCCTGGCAGGCTGCCACCGGGAAGGCGCCGGCCACGCCCGCGCCCAAAGGCGATTTCCGCCTGGACGCCACGCTGGCCACCCCCCGGCTCGACATCACCCTGCCCCCGCCCGCCCAGAGTGCCGTGCCCACCCGTGTACAACTGCGCAACCTCAAGGCCCGGCTGGAGGGCTCGCTGGCGCAGGCCACCCTGGCGCTGGACGGCCAGGCGCAGATGGACGGCATCCGCGCCGACCTGGGCACACGGCTCAGCGGCGGCCTGGGCAACCGCCCCACCGCCACCACGCCCTGGCGCGCCGAGGTGTCGGCGCTGCGCCTGCAGGTGCAGGCCCCCGAGCGCCCCGGCCCCTGGGTGCTGCAGCTCGACCAGCCCCTGGCCCTGACCCTGCGCCAGCCCCCCGCCGCAGCCCCTGGCGCCGCACGCAACACCCTGCAGGCCGCAGAAGGCCAGGCCACCATCAGCGGCCCCCTGCCCGGCCGCGTGGCCCTGCGCTGGCAGCCCACGCAACTGGGCAGCACGGCCAGCGGCGCGCTGCAACTGCAGACCCGCGGCACCCTCGCCCAGCTGCCGCTGGCCTGGGCCGACGCCCTGGCAGCCCAAGGCCAAACCCTGGCCGACCTGGGCCTGGGCGGCAACCTGGTGCTGCAGGGCGAGTGGGACGTGCAACTGGCCGACACGCTGCGCGCCAGCGCGCGCCTGCAGCGCAGCAGCGGCGACCTGCGCGTCAACACCGACGGCAGTACCGGCGGCAGCCACAGCGCCACCGCCACGCCCGCCACCGTGCCCGCCACCACGCAGCGCAGCGGCCCCGACGGCACGCCCGAGCCCCCCCCGCCAGCCACCCACGGCCCCGGCACCTGGGCGGGCGTGCGCCAGGCCTCGGTACAGCTCGACGCAGAGGGCGGCGACATCCGCGCACGCATCGATTGGGACAGCGAACGCGCCGGCACCCTGCAGGCCGACGCCCGCACCACCCTGGCCCGCACACCCGCCCCAGGCACCACGCCCGCTGCCGCCGCCGGTGCATCCACCGACTCTGCCCCCACATCCGCACCCGGCCCCGCCGCCGCACCCACCCCCGTCGGCTGGTACTGGCCCGCCAACGCCCCCGTGGCCGCCCGCGTGCAGGCCCGCCTGCCCGACCTGGGCGTATGGTCGGCCCTGGCGCCCCCGGGCTGGCGCGTGCAGGGCACATTGAATGCCGATGCAACCCTCTCGGGCACTCGCAGCCAGCCCCAGTGGCACGGCACGCTGGGCGCCGACCAGCTTGCCGTGCGCTCGCTGGCCGATGGCGTGGACCTGCAGGACGGCCGCCTGCGCGGCGTGCTGCGCGGCAACCGCCTCGACATCACCGAATTCACCCTGCACGGCGGCAGCGGCAGCAGCGCGCGCATTGCGGGCTACAGCGGCAACCGCACCCCCGCGCCACGCGACGGCGGCCGCCTGCAGGGCAGCGGCAGCATCACCTGGGTGCCACCCGCCGCCGACGCCCCCGCCGGTGCAGGCATCGGCATGCAATTCACGGCCGAGGCGCGCGCGCTGCAGGTGCAGGTGCGAGCCGATCGCCAGGCCAGCGTGTCGGGCACCCTGCGCGGCTCGCTGGCCGAGGGCCTGTTCACCCTGCGCGGCCAGCTCACGGTAGACCGCGCCACCTTGCTGCTGCCCGACGAAACCGCGCCCCGCCTGGGCAGCGACGTGGTGGTGCGCTCGGCCGCGCGCGACGCCGCCGCGCAGGCCAACGCCCAGGCCGCCGCCCGCAGCGCCACCCGCACACAATCGGCGCGCCCGCCCGACATCGCCGTCACCATCGACCTGGGTACCGACTTCGCCCTGCAGGGCCAAGGCATCACCACGCGGCTCGAAGGAACGCTCGACATCCGCAGCGCCAGCACCGCCAACGCCCCGCCGCGCGTCACCGGCGAAATCCGCACCGTGCAGGGCCGCTACCGTGCCTGGGGCCAGATGCTGGACGTCGAGAGCGGCCTGATCCGCTTCAACGGTCCCTACAACAACCCCTCGCTCGACATCCTCGCGCTGCGCCCGCACATCAGCGTGCGCGCCGGTGTGCAGGTGCAGGGCACGGCCTTGGCGCCGCGCGTGCGGCTGTACTCCGAGCCTGACCTGCCCGACGCCGAAAAACTCGCCTGGGTGGTGCTGGGCCGCAGCGCCGCCACCGGGGGCGCCGAAGCCGCCGTGCTGCAGCAGGCCGCCCTGGCCCTGCTGGGCGGCAAAGGCGACAGCACCAGCACCCAGATCGCCAGCCGCCTGGGCCTGGACGAAATCGGCTTCAAAGGCCCCGGCACGGGCAACGACGCCACCGGCGCCGCCCTCACCCTGGGCAAACGCCTGTCGAAAGACCTGTATGTGACCTACGAGCGCAGCCTGTCGGGCACGCTGGGCACGCTCTACATCTTCTACGACCTCTCGCGCCACCTCACCCTGCGCGGCCAGACCGGCAGCACCAGCGCGGTGGATTTGATCCACACCCTGCGCTACGACTGAACCGCCACCGGCCACGCCAGCAGTTTTTAAGGCAAATCGGCCCCTGACGCTTATGCATCAAGCGCAAGCAGCTATCAAAACAGTAGTAAAAGAACACGTACAATCACGCCCTGCTCCTCCTCGTAGTTCAATGGATAGAACGAGTGCCTCCTAAGCGCTAGATACAGGTTCGATTCCTGTCGAGGGGACCAGGCACCTTCTGCAAACCCGCAGGCCGCATGGCATGGCGGGTTTTTTCTTGGGCCGGTCCATGGCACCGCAAAGCCCTGCAGGCACAAAAAAACCCGCAGGCCCTGGGGAGTGCGGGTTTTTCTGGCGGGTGTCTGGTGCCGATTGTCGGGATTGAACTGACGACCTACCGCTTACAAGGCGGTTGCTCTACCACTGAGCTAAATCGGCGAAGCGCGTATTCTAATCGCGAAGCAGGCTGATTTTCCCCGCTCCGGTTTTACTTGACCCGCTTGAGGGCGGGGCGCGATGCGCCACCTGGCGCGGGCGGACGCGGGTCGTCGCCATCCGGGCCGGCTTCGGTCGGAACGAGTTGCACGACGCGGCTGGCTTCAGGCTCCTGACCGGCATCGGGGGCATCGGGCTGGGCGGGACCATCCTCGATGGCCGCCAGCAGGTCCACCGGCGGCGGGAAGGCCATGCCCTGGCCGTTCTCCCGGGCGTAGATGGCGATCACCCGGCCCACGGGCACCATGATGTCACGTGGCTTGCCACCAAAGCGGGCCTTGAACTCGATGTAGTCGTTGCCCAGCTGCAGGCCGCTGGTGGCGTCAAAGCCGACGTTCAGCACGATCTCGCCCTCGTTCACGTATTCGCGCGGCACCTGCACGGAATCGTCCACGCGCACCGCGATGTACGGCGTGAAGCCGTTGTCGGTGCACCACTCGTGCAGGGCACGGATGAGGTAGGGGCGCGTGGAGGTGGATTCCTGTTCGTTCATGGGCCGGCGTGCGTGATGGGGGCGAAACGGCGCTTACTTGCGCATGACCTTTTCGGAGGGCGTGAGCGCCTCGATATAGGCGGGGCGCGAGAAGATGCGCTCGGCGTACTTCAGCAGGGGCGCGGCGTTCTTGCTCAGGTCGATGCCGTAGTAGTCCAGGCGCCACAGCAGCGGCGCGATGGCCACGTCGAGCATGGAGAAGTTGTCGCCCAGCATGTACTTGTTCTTGAGAAACACGGGTGCCAGCTGCGTCAGGCGGTCGCGGATGTGGGCGCGGGCCTTTTCCAGGGCTTTCTCGTTGCCCTTGGTGGCGCGCGATTCCAGCGTGTTGACGTGCACGAACAGTTCCTTCTCGAAGTTGAGCAGGAACAGGCGCACGCGGGCGCGGTCGACCGGGTCGCCGGGCATGAGCTGCGGGTGCGGGAAGCGCTCGTCAATGTACTCGTTGATGATGTTCGACTCGTACAGGATGAGGTCGCGCTCGACCAGGATGGGCACCTGGCCGTAGGGGTTCATCACGCTGATGTCTTCGGGCTTGTTGTAGAGGTCGACATCACGGATCTCGAAGTCCATGCCTTTCTCGAACAACACGAAACGGCAGCGGTGGGAAAAGGGGCAGGTTGTACCCGAGTAAAGCACCATCATGGCTAGAGACTCCTAAAAACCAAAAGAGTGGAACGCAGGGATGCGTCCA
>JANJVG010000204.1 GCA_024710165.1 Burkholderiaceae bacterium | reverse complement strand
GGCACCTTGAACACGGTGACGGTGATCTTCTTCTCGACTTCGGGGCGGCTGGTGAACCACTCGGCATCGGCCCAGCTTTGCATGACTTCCTTGGCCTTGGCATTGCCGGCCTTGGCCTTGGCGGCCACGTCGTTGAAGAAGTCAAACATCAACAGCGTCTTCTTGAGCGCATTGGCGGCAACGCCAGCCACTTCTGCGTCGTCCAGCAATTCGATCAGGGGGTGGACGTTGTAGCCACCCACCATGGTGCCCAACAGCTCGGTGGCCTTGGCCTTGGAGATCAGGCCCACCTTCACATCGCCATGGGCGACAGCGGCCAGGAACGAGGCCTTGACCTTGGCGGCATCGTCCACGCCCGGGGGCACGCGGTGCGTGAGCAGATCCATCAGGAAGGCGTCTTCGCCAGCGGGCGGGTTCTTGATCAGCTCGATCAGGTCAGCGACTTGCTTGGCATCCAGGGGCAGTGGCGGAATACCCAGCGCTGCGCGCTCGGCCACGTGGTCACGGTAGGCTTTCAACATTTACTTTTTCTCCGGTTACATCTGTTCATCGGGTTCAACGGGTGCTGTATTTCAGTCAGCCTGCAGAGGCATCACCTGGCGGCTGGTGCATCCAGCAGACTGGGGGGAGGGGTTTGCTTGATGGCGGCTGCCACCAAGACCTGCTCGGGGCTCATGCATTCATCGGCCAGGCGCTGACCTTTCTTCTGGTCCATGAGCATGGATTTGTTGGCAATCTGCAGCCACACAGCGCCGGCATGGTGGTCTTCCAGGCGCACCGCGCCCGTGGACGTGGTGACCGGTGCCATGTGGTACTTGAAGCCTTTGCCGCCCACGTGGAAGTACCCGGGAGATTGCGGGTCGGCGGCGACGCTGACCGAGGCACCCAGCTCGCAGGGGATCTGACCCACATGCACGCGTTCGGCAATGGACAGCTCTTCCGGGGTGAGCGCGGCCCGCGCCGCCACCAGACCCGCAGCAACCTGGCTGGCGGCACTCTTGATCTGCACTCGGCTGCTGGAGGGCTCGGCCTTGGCCACCACGACCTTGTTGCTCTTGGCGGGGGCCTTCTTGGCCACAGCAGCCTTGTTGATCGTCTTGGGCTTGGTGGGCGCAGTCTGGGACTGTGCCAGGGCGAGGCCGGGCACCAGTGCAATCATGGCGGTTGCGAGCAGCGTTTTCATGGGAGACCTCCAGCGGTAGGAATGGGTTCAGGAACGGGATGGTACAAACCAATGTTGTACATCAGCCGGCAAGTGCCGTCCTGTCTGATGGGCCCGCTCCAGCACCTGCCAAAAATAGCGGAAGCTGGCACGGTCATGAAGAACCCCATCAAAACTGATGGGAGCCCAGTCAGAATCTACGGCAGCAGCTATGATTTTTGAAGCATTGAAGACCTCATCCATCGCTGGGGAGAGGGCTTCGAGGATCGGCCGGATCTGTGCCGGGTGGATGCTCCACATCCGTGTGTACCCCAGCTCGCGCGCCACACGACGGGTGGCCGACTGCAGAGCCTCTTTGTCGCTGAATTCGGTCACCACGCAATGCGACGGCACCTTGCCATACGCATGGCAGGCCGAAGCGATTTCCAGCTTGGCACGCACCACCAGCGGGTGCGTGAACTGCCCGGCCGAAGTCATGGCCGACGCGGGAATGGCACCGCCGTGGGCCGAAACGAAATCCATGAGCCCGAAGCTCAGGCTCTGCACGCGCGGGTGTGCAGCGATGTCGAAGGCGCGGTGCACCGCGCCCGGGGATTCGATCAGGGCATGCAGCGGCAGATGGGCCGCGCCCGCAAGCTCCAGCGCACGCTCTGCCACCAGGATGTCATCGACCGACTCGACCTTGGGAATCATGATGTGGCACAGCCGATGGCTGGCCTGACTGGCGATGGTCGCCATGTCGTTGGCGAACGCCGGGTGGTCCACCGGATGCACGCGTGCCGCGACCCTTGCGCCGGGTGCAGCTTCGCAGGCCAGTTGCGCGACGAGCGCCGCATGCTCGGATTCGGCGCCCACGGGGGCACCGTCTTCGCAGTCCAGCGTGACGTCGAAGACGCAGGCGCCGAACTCCTGCATCATCTCGGCCTGCAGTTGCAGGCTCTTGCGCATCCGCGCGGGGGCGCCGCTGTAGTGGTCACAGACCGGCAGCAGCCCCGCCGCCGCCTGTGCACCCAGCAGGATGTCGCGCGGATGGGAGATGGCCCCCACGCTTGTCACTGCGTGTACGGCGCGCCCCCCCACGGGGGCCTTCGCGCCTTGGGGCGGCCCGGCGTCGCTCATGGATGCGGCTTACAGCAGGTGCTTGACGCCGTCCTGCTCGCCCTGCAGCTCGGCCAGGGTCTTGTTGATGCACTCTTGCGAGAAGGCATCGATCGGCAGGCCTTCGACGATCTTGTATTCGCCGCCTTCGCAGGTGACGGGGTAACCGAACATCACTTCAGCGGGAATGCCGTATTCGCCCTTGGACGGGATGCCCATGGTGACCCACTTGCCGTTGGTGCCCAGCGCCCAGTCGCGCATGTGGTCGATGGCGGCGTTGGCGGCCGAGGCAGCCGACGACAGGCCACGGGCGGCAATGATGGCGGCGCCACGCTTGCCCACGGTGGGCAGGAACACTTCAGCGTTCCAGACCTGGTCGTTGATGGTGTCCTTGACGGACTTGCCGTTCACGGTGGCGAAACGGTAGTCGGCGTACATGGTGGGCGAGTGGTTGCCCCACACGGCCAGCTTCTCGATGTCGCCCACGGCGCAGCCGATCTTGGCGGCGATCTGCGAGGCAGCGCGGTTGTGGTCCAGGCGCAGCATGGCGGTGAAGTTCTTGGCCGGCAGGTCGGGGGCCGACTTCATGGCGATGTAGGCATTGGTGTTGGCGGGGTTGCCGACCACCAGCACGCGCACATTGCGCGAAGCCACGGCGTTCAGGGCCTTGCCCTGGGCGGTGAAGATCTGGGCGTTGGCGGCCAGCAGGTCGGCACGCTCCATGCCGGGGCCACGGGGACGGGCGCCGACCAGCAGGGCGTAGTCGGTGTCCTTGAAGGCGGTCATCGGATCGCTGTGGGCTTCGATGCCGGCCAGCAGCGGGAAGGCGCAGTCTTCGAGTTCCATGATCACACCCTTGAGCGCGTTCTGGGCCTTTTCGTCCGGGATTTCGAGCAGTTGCAGGATGACGGGTTGGTCCTTGCCCAGCATTTCGCCCGAGGCGATGCGGAACAGAAGGGCGTAGCCAATTTGACCTGCGGCGCCGGTGATGGCCACGCGGACGGGCTTTTTGCTCATGGTGAGAACTCCAGGAAGTGAAGGGAACTGGTGAGTGTGTAGCGGTTGCCACCTGCGCCTGTTACCAGCAACACGTGCCCCGCGAACAGAGGAGGATTTTACCGCTGATTTCCGCAGTGCGTCAATTTGTCTTATGTCTTATATAAGATATGATCCAGACTCCGCGATACGCGCTTATTGACCACGCGCCGGGCCTTCAGCAGTTTTACGCACCATGTCGTCACACCCTCTCACGGCCACCGATCCCCCTGACGCGTCGCAGGCCGTGGCGGTGCAGCCCACGCCTGCGTTCAGTCCGCTGTACCAGCAGATCAAGGGTCTGATTCTGCAAAGCCTGCAGGCGGGTGAATGGAAACCAGGCGAAGCCATACCCAGCGAGATGGAACTGGCAGCACGCTTTCGTGTCAGCCAAGGCACGGTGCGCAAGGCCATCGACGAACTGGCCTCCGAAAACCTTGTGACTCGCCGCCAGGGCAAAGGCACTTTTGTGGCCACCCACGCCGAGCGGCACGTGCAATACCGTTTTCTCAAGCTGATGCCCGACAGCGGGAATGCCAGCATCGAGGGTCCAGCCGAACGCAGCATCATTGATTGCAAACGCGTGCGCGCCAGCGCCGATGTGGCGCGGGCCCTGGGTCTGCGCACAGGCGACCCCATGATCCAGGCGCGCCGCATCCTGTCGTTCAGTGGCACGCCAACCATCCTGGAGGACATCTGGCTGCCCGGCCAGACCTTCAAAGGGCTCACGGCCACACAGATGGCCGATTACCCCGGTCCCACCTATGCCATGCTGGAACTCGACTTCGGCGTGCGCATGGTCCGGGCCGAAGAAAAGATCCGCGCCGTGCTGCCGGACGCCGATCAGGCCCGGCTCCTGCAGATATCGACCGAAATCCCCTTGCTGAGCGTCGAGCGCGTTGCTTACACCTACAACGATGTTCCCATGGAGTTACGACGCGGCCTCTACCGCACCGATACACACCACTACCACAACGAACTGAACTGAAACCAACAACCCCTCACCGGCAAACCACCAAAGAAAAAACGCAAAATACCACCTGCATCAAACGCTGCCATGCTGCATTGCAATAGAATTTTGCACTTTATTGCGCCCGAAATTACAACGCAGTTACATCCACGAAAGCACTTGCCATGACCGAGCTAGCCAAAAAGCGGCCTGAATTCCGCAATATCAACGCCTTCAAGGACCTCACGACCTACCGAATGACGCCGGCCGCATGGGTCTCCATCCTGCACCGGGCCAGCGGCGCCATCCTGTTTCTGCTGCTCCCTTTGGCACTGTGGCTGTTTGATACCTCGCTGTCATCCGAAATTTCCTTCGCACGCTTCAAGGCTGCCTTTGAAACAGGCCTGGGTTTTGTACCCGGCTGGTTTCTCAAGCTGGTGGTGCTGGGCATGGTCTGGGGCTATCTGCACCACATGATTGCCGGCATGCGACACCTCTGGATGGACATCAGCCATGACGCAGTGACCAAGCAATTCGGCAAGTCTTCCGCCATCTTCACGCTGATCGTCAGCATCACCCTCACAGTGGTGGTGGGCGCCAAGCTGTTTGGCCTGTACTGAACCCGTGGCCCAGCCGCAACGGAACTGACCCCTGAAGTTTGAGAGGAAACACCATGTCCAACTACGGATACAAACGCACCGTTGTCGGTGCCCACTACGGTCTGCGCGACTGGCTGAGCCAGCGCGTCACCGCCGCCATCATGATCCTGTTCACGCTGGCCGTGATCGTGCAGATCGTCTTCAGCAAGGGCCCTGTGGGTTACGACCTGTGGGCCGGCATCTTTGCTGCGCAGTGGATGAAGTTCCTGACCTTCTCCGTGATCATTGCTTTGGCCTACCACGCCTGGGTCGGCATGCGCAACATCTGGATGGACTACATCAAGCCCGTGGGACTGCGCCTGGTGCTGCAAGTCTTCACCATCGTCTGGCTCGTCGGCTGCGCGGGCTGGGGCTTCCAGGTTCTGTGGCGTCTGTGAACCCCACGCCAAATACCGCGAACAAAGGCTAAATCCATGAGCTACACCAACGCCAACATCACCAAGCGCAAGTTCGACGTCGTCATCATCGGCGCCGGCGGCTCCGGCATGCGCGCCGCCCTCGAACTCTCCCGTGCAGGCCTGAACGTGGCCTCGCTGTCCAAGGT
>JANJVG010000209.1 GCA_024710165.1 Burkholderiaceae bacterium | reverse complement strand
GTACGTATCCTGCATATCAACTTCGGAAATTGAAATGCCCAGCGCATTTGCAACACCTTCGCCGTACGCAGGATCGGCAAGGTAGCAGTGCCTGATATGCCGCTTCTGTACCAAGACCGTCGTTCCCTCCATATTGCGTGCGGTATTCTCAAAAAGCCTCTTTTTCTCATCGTCCTTCATGATTGCAAAGAGCCTGCCGGTCTGTTCGTAGTAGTGGTCGTCGTCCTCACGATAATCGTAGTGGTCGACAGGGCCTCCTCCATCGTAGGCGGGTTCGGTCAGTTTGTTCTGGTCCTTCCACATCCCATACGAGTTGGGGTTGTAGTGCACGCTGCCGCCGAAATTCCCATCCATTCGCATTGCACCGTCACGATGGAAGTGGTTGGTGTCCACCTTGCTGCGGTTGACGGGAATCTGGTAGTGGTTCACCCCCAGGCGGTAGCGCTGGGCATCTCCATAGGAGAAGAGCCTGCCTTGCAGCATGCGGTCCGGCGAATATCCTATGCCGGGAACAATGTTTGCAGGGTTGAAGGCTGCCTGCTCGACATCCTGGAAGTAATTGTCCGGGTTCCTGTTGAGCTCCAGCACCCCGACTTCATGAAGAGGATACTCACCGTGGTACCAGACCTTGGTCAGGTCGAACGGATTGTCAGGATGCTTTGCAGCCTGCTCTTCGGTCATAACCTGTACATACATGGTCCATCGGGGGAAGTCACCTTTCTCAATGGATTCAAACAAATCCCTCTGATGGCTTTCCCTGTCATTGGCAACGATTGCCGCAGCTTCTGCATCGGTCAAGAATTCAATGCCCTGTTGGGTCTTGAGTGTGAATTTGACCCACACCCGCTCATCTTTTGCATTGATGAATGAGTAGGTATGCGAGCCATACCCGTTCATATGCCGGTAACTTTTGGGAATGCCCCGGTCGCCCATGGTTATGGTCACCTGTTGCAAGGCTTCAGGAAGGGCGGACCAGAAATCCCAGTTGTTCTGAGCCGATCGCATGTTCGTTCTGGGATCGCGCTTGACCGCATGGTTGAGATCGGGAAAGAGCATAGGATCTCGGAAGAAGAATACCGGGGTGTTGTTTCCTACCAAATCCCAGTTCCCTTCCTCGGTGTAATACTTCATGGCAAAACCACGGATGTCGCGCTCTGCATCGGCGGCACCGCGCTCACCTGCCACTGTTGAAAATCGGACAAAGGCCTCGGTCTTTTTACCGACTTCACTGAAAATCTTCGCCTTGGTCCACGCTGTGATGTCCTTTGTTACGGTGAAGGTTCCAAAGG
Source organism: Burkholderiaceae bacterium (assembly GCA_024710165.1). Classification (GTDB taxonomy): domain Bacteria; phylum Pseudomonadota; class Gammaproteobacteria; order Burkholderiales; family Burkholderiaceae_C; genus Simplicispira. Next base: position 4,753 of record JANJVG010000209.1, on the reverse strand, counting down.
CTCCACTACCCTTGGCGTGCATGCGTCTCTCGGGTATGACTTCCCGGTCGAAGTGCGCCATTTTTTCCAAATACCAGGTGTCCTGCAGGGTCACCGGTCCTCGCTTGCCGGCTGTCTGGATATTCTCATTCTGTGCAATAGGACGGCCGCTGATTGAAGTCAAGGGTTTCTTCATTGTGTCGTCACGCCCATCTCGATCGGCCATGGTTGGTCCTCCTTTTTTCTTTCACGAAAATACATTCTCATAGTTGCAGTATGACACAACCGGCAAGGATTACAAGCTGAAAGCGTACTTATTGAGACTCTGTATTATAAAAGGCTTTACTTTGAAGCTAGGTAAACTGCATGGATTGTGCTAGTATTTATGGAAAGTGAGGAGAAGTTCATGCAGAACAGCACCCTTGATCTCCGACCGCAACTGCTGAAACGATTGCACCCCTATATGCTTGGCATTGTGCTTATCGCCCTGCTTGCAGTCCTTGCTCCCCTCTCCTATGAGAACCCGGACAAGATGGCTTATGTCCTTTTGCTGCTCCTGCTCTTTGCCATGCTGCTCGCCTCCATGCTGGTATTGCACATGGGGCTGTATGCCGTAAGCGCCTCACTGACTGTTGCCGTTACTTTTTTCGGCACATGGGGCTCCTTTCTGATTAACTCCCAGATGCTCTTCTACGATTTCTTCCCCTTGGTGTATGTCACCGGCTCCATCATGATCTCCAGCCTCTTTCTTCCTCTTGCTGCTACGCTTGCCGTCATCGCCGCCCACAGCCTGTTGTTGATCCTTGTCGTTCTGAACACCCCGATCCTGCAGACCCAGAACTGGCCGAGTTTTTTCATTTTCATTCTCTTTGTCTCCATGATCAGCACTATTGCCAATCAACTCATCAAAACCCAGATGAAACAATTGCAGGAAAGCTCGATCCGGGACCACCTGACCGGTCTGTTCAACCGAAGGTACTTTGAGGAGACGTTGAAAAACAAGCTGAAGCGAGTTCAAGATTCAAAAACTTCAGTGGGCATCATTCTTTTGGACGTGGATCATTTCAAGCACTTCAACGATACCTTCGGCCACGATGCCGGTGATGCCGTACTCACCGAACTTGCCAACCTGATGATCCGCCACTTCGACATCACCGTCAGTGTCTGCCGCTATGGAGGCGATGAGTTTGCCATCCTTCTATCCATGACTCAGAAGGAGGAACTTGTCCTGCTTGCACAAGCCTTGGTAAAAAAAGTGAGAAACCTTTCGGTGATGCACAAGGGGAAATCGCTTGGGAACATGACCATCTCCTGTGGTTGTGCCATGTACAACAACAGTATTGAGACCATCGAGCAGTTCATCAAGCGTGCCGACCAAGCCCTCTATCAGGCAAAAGAACGGGGCAGGGATCAGGTAGGCGGGTACTAGTTTCTCTTGATTACTTAACATATATATAGTATATCTGAAGTATGAGCACTATTCTGATAGGAACTTCAGGCTACAGCTATACCGAGTGGGTGGGCCCCGTATATCCCAAGGGCACCAAGAGCGAGGAGTTTCTTGCCTCGTATGCACAGCTGTTTCCCACCGTTGAACTGAACTTCAGCTACTACCGCATGCCCGAGGCCGCCCAGCTTGCCTTGATGCATCAGGGGGCACCTTCGCTCAGGTTTTCCATCAAGGCGCATCAAAGCCTCACCCATGTCATCGATGCCCGGCAGTGGAGGGAACAGGCAACCTTGTTCCGTCGTTCCTTGGAACCATTGCTTGCCAATGACGTGCTCGATGCGGTGCTTCTGCAATTCCCCTCCTCCTTCCATTATGAGGTCGACCAGAGAAAGTATTTGGACTCACTGCTCAGGGTCCTTTCCCCGCTTCCCTTGGCAGTGGAGTTTCGCAACAGTCGGTGGTACAACAACCGGACCCTCGATTCACTGAGGGAGCGGCGGGTCTGCTTTGTCTCCCTCGACCTTCCCCAGATCCAAGGCAACCCCCCTGTCATGGATGTCCCCACTTCATCACTTGCCTACCTGCGCCTGCACGGGAGAAACAAGGAGACGTGGTGGGGTTCCGATGCAGCAAGCAGGTATGACTATCTGTACAGCGACAGCGAACTGAAAGCACTGCTGGAACGGGTTCTCTCACTGACGGTAGGGTCGCAAACGATCCTGGTGTACTTCAACAACCATCGCAGGGGACAGGCGGTTGCCAATGCCAAGCATCTCAGAGAGTTGCTTGCGGCAAGCGGAGGTGAGGCATGCATGAGTCAGAAGCAAGCATTGTCCACGTCAACATAACAGACTTCGCAGCAGCGGTTGCCATCGCTAAGCAGCCGCGTCTTGCAACCCGTCCGTTCGCCATAGCCCTCGAAGGTTCAGCAAGGAGGGTGGTCATCACAGCCTCCCGCAAGGCTTGGGAGGAGGGCATCCGCGCCGGCATGCCGGTCAGTACAGCCCAGCGCATGCTTCCCGCTCTGGAAGTTCTGCCTCCCGACACCCAATCGGCGGCCAAGGCGGACAGCGCCATTGCCTCCCTGGTGGCCTCCTACTCGCCTGACATCCAGTGCGACAAAGGCGGGCATGTCTATCTGGACATGAAGGGAACGGGCCGCCTCTTCGGTCCTGTGATGGACAGCGCCCTGAAAATTCGCAAGGAGATCCGCGAACAGCTTGGCCTTGAAGGTGCGGTGGCCGTAGCCTCAAACAAGCTGGTGGCGAAAATCGGGACGAGGGCGATCAGGCCCTGCGGGTTGGCCCACATCCGTGAGGGTGAGGAAGCCTCGTTTCTGGCCAGCCAGGATGTCGGTCTGCTCTCGGGGGTGGGAAGTGCCATCGCCAGGCTGCTGGAGGTGGCAGGCATCACCCAGATCGGCCAGATAGCAGCCCTGGACGACAACCAGATCATTGCCTTTCTCGGCAGACGCGGGCTCGCCCTGCGCGACGCCGCCCGCGGCTTGGACACCTCTTCCCTGCAAAAGGTGGCGATGAACAAGCGCGTCATTCTGCGAAAGGTCAACTTCTCTGAGCCGATTCTCAGTCTTGACGAGCTCAAGGCCGCCGTGTTCGCATCAGCCGAAGATGCCGCCCTGCAGATGAGAATGGAGAGCATGGGCTGCCAGGCGGTCCACATCATGCTCTTTTGGAGTGACGGAAGAACCAGTGAGGCAACCAGGCGGACCAAGGGACAGTGGGTATACGACCATGAGATAGAGACCTCGCTCTTTCAGGCGGCAATGCAGGCGATGGGACGCAGGGTCAGGCTTTTAGCCTTCACCATCAAGCTGTTTGAATTGGGACCGGTATTCGGACAGACAGACCTGTTCATCCCCGATGTCCTGCAGAAACAGCAATCGCTGCAACACTCAATCGACGAGGTACGCCAAAGGTTCGGGCCGGGCATCCTCACCCATGCAACGGCCCTTTGCCATGGAAACTAGGCTTTCCATTACAACCAGTTACTCCCTCTTGTGGGGGACCATGCAGCCAAGGCTTCTGTTCGACAGGCTCAAGCAATGGAATGTGAAAAAGGTCGCCGTAACCGACCGGGACAGCCTCTGCGGGTACCCTGCCTGCAGGGAGGAAGCCCAGCGGTGCGATATCGAACTCATCTGTGCAGCAGCCCTGACTGAAGGAGATGGCGAAATCCATGCCTTCGTGCAGAATCAGAAGGGGTATGAGAAGCTGTGTCTGCTGCTTACCAAGCGTGCAGAAGATGGTGCCTTCTCCTACCTTCCCTCCTTGCTTGCAGACAGCGAGGGGCTTGTGCTTGCCACAAGCAGCCCGACCCTGCTCGCAACGCTTGCCAAAAGCAAGGCCGACCTGTATGCAGCTGTCACCCCGTCCTGTCTTGCCTCCGTTCAGACTGCGCGAAGACTCGGTCTTCGCCTGCTTGCCTGTGATGATGCCCTGCTGCTGGAAAAAGAGGACGAGGAGGTCCATCGCATCCTGCGTTGCATGGCCTTGCACAAGACCGTCGGTTCACTGCAAAAAGAAGATTGCGCGGTTTCCAGCAACGTTCTGCTCGACTCTGAGAAGTGGAACCAAGCCTTCTCGTGCTGGCCCGAGGCGGTACACAATGCAAGGAAGCTGGCGGCCTACAACCCCTTCCCCTCATCACTCATCTTCCCCGACTATCCGGTTGAGGATTCGGCACAGGAGCTGGAAAAACGGGTCCTCAGTGGTGCCGAAATTCGCTATGGGGAGGTCAATGATGCCATACTGGAACGCATCACCTATGAACTGCACATCATCGGCAGCAAGGGTTTTGCACCGTACTTCTTGGTCATGCACGATATCGTGCAGATGAGCAGCCGCACATGCGGGCGCGGCTCGGGGGCCGCCTCGATCGTCTCCTACTGCCTGTTCATCACCAATGTCGATCCCTTGGCCCATCATCTGTACTTTGAACGCTTTCTCTCCCCTTCCCGCCTCGACCCTCCCGATATCGATGTCGACTTTGCCTGGGATGAGCGCGACGGGGTCTTTGCCGCCGTCTTTGAGCGGTTCGGCCGCGAGCACTGTGCACGGGTGGCAAACCACAACAGCTTCAGGCTGCGCGGGGCGGTCAGGGAGACAGGACGCTGCTTCGGCCTCAGTGATACACAGATCAGTGAGGCTGAAAAGAGGTTGTTCATCAGCGGCCTGAAAGACCTCGACGATCCTTTGTGGCAGACCATCTGTCGCATAGCAACGAAGCTTGAAGGGCTGCCCAAGGAGATCTCCATGCACTGCGGAGGCTTGGTCATCACCCCAAGGCCGGTCTACTGCTATGCAC
>JANJVG010000120.1 GCA_024710165.1 Burkholderiaceae bacterium | reverse complement strand
GGTCATCATCGACGAAGCCCACCGCATGGGCGGCAGTACCGAGCAGGTCGCCCGCTACAAGTTGGGCGCTGCGCTAGCCGAGGCATCGCCCTATCTCTTGCTGCTGTCGGCCACACCGCACCAGGGCAAGACCGACCAGTTCATGCGGCTGATGCAGTTGCTGGATCGCGAAGCCTTCCCGGACGAGAGCAGCGTCAGCCGCGACCGGGTGCGCCCCTTCGTGATCCGCACCGAAAAGCGCGCATCGATCAACGCCGAAGGTCAGCCGCTGTTCAAGCCGCGTGTCACCCGGCTGCAGGCGGTGGCCTGGCAGGCCCGACATGGCTCGCAGCAGCGCCTGTACGAGGCGGTGACCGACTATGTGCGCCACGGCTACAACCAGGCCATGGCGGCCAAGCAGCGCCACATCGGCTTTTTGATGATTCTGATGCAGCGGCTGGTGACCTCCAGCACGGCAGCCATCCGCACGACGCTGGAGAAGCGCCAGGCCCTGCTCGAAGCGCCACAGCCGCAGGCCAACCTGTTCGAGAACACCAGCGCCGATGAGTGGGCGGATCTCGATGGCCAGTCCCAGGTGGATCTGGCGATGCAGTCCAGCGGCTGGGAGCTGGAGAAGTCCGAGGTCGAGATGCTGCTGGATCTGGCGCGGGAAACCGAGGCTGCCGGAACCGATGCCAAGGCCGAGGCGCTGCTGGAGCTGATCTACAAGCTGCAGCAAGAGGAAGGCGACCCGGCGCTGAAGGTGCTGATCTTCACCGAGTTCGTGCCGACGCAAGCGATGCTGGCCGATTTTCTGGAGAGCCGTGGCTTCTCGGTGACGACGCTCAACGGCAGCATGGATCTGGAAACCCGTACCCGTGCGCAGCAGGCGTTCTCCAAGGATGTGCGCGTGCTGATATCCACCGATGCCGGTGGTGAAGGTTTGAACCTGCAGTTCTGCCACGTCATCGTCAACTTCGACATGCCGTGGAACCCGATGCGGATCGAGCAGCGCATTGGCCGGGTGGACCGCATTGGACAGAAGCACGTGGTCCGCGCCATCAATTTCGTGCTTGAAGACACCGTGGAACACCGCGTGCGCCAGGTGCTGGAGGAAAAGCTCGAGGTCATCGCGCAGGAGTTTGGCGTCGACAAGGCGGCTGATGTGATGGATTCGGTTGAGGCCGACCCGATCTTCGACGAGCTGTTCGTGCACGGTCTGCAGAACCCGGATGCCATCGAACAGGAGTGCGACGCGGTGGTGTCGCAACTGCGCTCCACCCTGGCAGAGTCGAAGAAGAATAGCGATCTGCTCACTACTGAGCACGATCTCGACGCCGACGATGCCCGCAAGTGGCGCGACCACCCAGCGCAGTTCTGGCTGGAGCGCGCCATCACCAGCGGGTTGGCTGCGCGCGGTGGCTCCGCCATCAAGGCGGGCAATGCATGGCGGGTGAAGTGGGCAGACGGCAGCGAATCGGCGCAGGCCTGCTTTGACGCCCGCACGGCGGATGAGAACCCGGAGTTGGAATGGGTCACGATGGAAGACCCACGCGCCCGGGCGGTGATCAGCGAGCTGCCGCGCTTTGTCGCTGGCCAACCACTGCCGGTGATCCGCGTGACCGGCCTGCCGGATTCGGTACGCGGCATCTGGTCGCTTTGGGAGATCAGTCTGGCGGCTGAGGGTTTGAGCCGAAAGCGTTTCCTGCCCGTGTTCATCAACGAGGAAGGCCGCCCCTTCGTGCCGACCGCCAAACGCGTCTGGGATCTGCTGCTGACTGAAACCGTGGACGTCCATGCCGTAACGGGTGCCGAGGAGTCGGTGAAGTGGTTCGAGGCATCGCATGCGGCTGCCAGTACCCAGGGTGAACGGATCTTCACCGAGCTGTTGTCCGAACACCGCGCCCGGCTGAAGGAAGAACGCGAGCGTGCGGTGTATGCCTTTGAGGCCCGAGGCCAGGCCATTGGACGAATTGGCCTGCCCGCCGTGCGCGAGCACCGGCGCAAGCGGCTGCAACAAGAACACGATGCACGCATGGCCGCCCTGGACGACATGGAGGCCAGCGTGCCGGATTTGAATGCCGTGATGATGGTGCGCGTCGGAGGTGATGCATGAGCCTTTGGACGGAACGCATCCTGAGCCACTTCACGGCCGACCTCACCCGGCTGTGGGTGGCGTGCGACCCTGATGATGTGTTGCTCGACGAGAAGCTGCTGACCGAGCTACGCGGTCGCGGCTTCGAGCTGATGCTGTATGAAGACCCGTTTGCCTTCCGCGCTGAGTACGAGGAGCGCTACCGCGCGGCATGGGATCGAGGTGAGCAAGGACCAGCACCCTCGCTGGTTTTGCATCTGCGTAGCGCCGACGCGAACGTGTTGCCTTGGGACATCGTGCATCACGGTCGTGTGGTGCGCCTCAGCCTTGCCGATCTGTTCCCGAAGCTGGCTTACAGCGCGGTACAGCAAGTCGAGCCGGAGCATCTTGCCGGGCTGTTTCACGCCCACCAGACGGAATTGCAGAATGCGCGCGGCGAGAACGAGTCGAAGGACTTCATCCTCGAACACGTCTACCAACTGGCGCCGAGGTCGATTCGCAACCCGGTGGACTTCTGGCGCGAGTTGCTGCGGATGCACTTTGCCAACCGCTCGTTGCCACCCCTGTTTGCCCAGCACGCGGCAGGCATCATTCAAGGCAAGGGGCTGTTCACCGACCAACCCGTCGCCACATGGCTGGCGTCCAAGAGCGCGCTGCTGCGCGTGGTGCAGGATGTGTGGTATCGCTACCTGAAGACACTTGGACTGGATGGCACGCGCACGGGCGAACCGCCACCGCCAGACTACGTCGCCAAGATCGAGATCCCGTTCGATCACTCCGATGTGCAGGTGCTGGTCGACTCCATGTTCCTCGACGGCAGCTTGCATCCGCTGGCGGTGCACAGCGTTCCGGCGGGGATGCCGAGCTGGATCAAGGCTGGGATCGTTCAAGACCCGGCGGCGTTGCAGGCCTTGGTGCTCAAAGGCATCGATGGCCTGATCGAGACGACGCCAACGGTCGCCTCCTCGCAAAAGGACTGGAGCGAGTTCGCTAAGCGCTACGGCGAGATCCTGGCTCGCACGCATGGCCTGCCCGGCACTGAAGGCAGCGAACACCTGCCAGTGATTCGGGAGCGGATCAAGACCTTGCAGGCGCAATCGGACGAGCGCCTGCAAGCCTGGGTCGCAGCCAAGCACTACGCCGACCTGATTCTGCAGCCGGTGACCAAAGGCCCGGTGATGGTGCACCACGTACCGCGCTTCTTGCGGCATCGGCGATCCGCAGGGGAAACTAAGGTGGCCTTGCTGGTATTTGACGGGCTGGCCTTCGACCAGTGGGTGCAGATCCGCGAGCGCCTGATCGCCACCACCAAGCGCTTCGCGTTCGACGAGGGAACCGCTTTCGCATGGCTGCCGACCGTGACATCGGTGTCGCGCCAGGCGCTGTTCTCAGGCCTTAAACCGCGAGAGTTCGACGACTCCATCGACAGGACGGACAAGGAGGAATCCTTGTGGAAGACGTTCTGGCAGAACGAAGGCGTCAACTCGAACGAGGTGATGTACCGACGCGCGCTGCGCCAAGTCGATCAACTGGATGTGCTTGAGGCGGACTTGAGCGACCGGCGTCCGAAGGTGGTGGGCCTGGTCATCGATGAGGTGGACGATCGGCTCCACAAGGAGCGGTCCAAGAAAGACGTGGCGATGTGGATCGGCAACTGGCTGACAACCGGTTTCGTCGATCGGCTGTTCTCGCTGCTGCTGGACAAGGGATACCACATCTATCTCACGGCGGACCACGGCAACGTGGAGTCCACCGGCGTCGGCAGACCCAACCAGGGCGTCATTGCCGAGACGCGCGGTGAGCGCGTGCGGGTCTATCGGAGTGAACCCTTGTTGGCCGATTCCGCTGCGGCCTATCCCACCACAGTCAGGTTGGACATCGCTGGACTACCCGCGAACTTCATGCCCCTATTCGCAGGCGGACGAACCGCCTTTGTGCCGGAGGGCGAGCAGGTGGTGGTCCACGGCGGGGTGTCGGTCGAAGAGTTGATCGTGCCCTTTGTGAAAGTCAGTTATGTGATTGGTACCGAATGAATTCATCAGCCCCAAAAATAGGCTTTGATCGGTTCATTCAGCTTGATTGGGCGGCTGCGGCACTGAATGTTCGTGCAGGCGTGGCTGGGCTAGATGATCTGAATGCACTGCTCGATGCAGCCGAACTTGGCGTGGAAGCCAAGAAGAAAACACGCACAGTACTGAATCGGCTATGGCTGGAGCCACGCGCCGAACTGGTCGATTACGCAGATCGCGGCGTGGCCATCCACAAGACGCAGCCGGACATTCCCGTCTCAGCGCTGTGCTGGGGCATGTCCGTGGCGACGTACCCGTTCTTTGGCAAGGTGGCCGAGCTGGTGGGCCGCCTGTCCGCCATTCAGGGCGACTGTGCGTCCGCCGAGGTCCATCGGCGCATGAGTGAAACCTATGGGGAGCGAGAAGGCACCCGGCGTATGACCAACATGGTCATCCAGAGCCAGGCGAGTTGGGGCGCCGTGGAGCGAGTCGAGAAAGGCAAGCGCGTCATTCGCTTGCCACAGACGAGCATCGACAACGATGCGCTCACTGCTTGGCTGATCGAAGCCGCTGTGCGCTACGCAGGTAAGCCCGTTTCAGTACCCAGTCTGCAGTCGCTGCCCGTGCTGTTCCCGTTCAACTTGACGCGGCCCCTGGCCTACGTGGTGTCGAACAGTGCCAACCTGATCCTTCGGTCGGAAGGTCCGAGTAACCAGTTTGCCGCTTTGCGCAGCGCGATTTGAAAACGGAACTTGGTCAATGACGGTACCGACGCAACTGCATGGCGACGAGCCGAAGAAAATATCGCTGAAGCTACTGCTGAGGTCGAAGCTCGTTGCCGAAGTTGGCTTATCAGTCGTGAAATCCTTTATCGAGCCTCCAAAGTAATACGAATTACGTGTTATTTATGCGATATTGACATATTGAATGAGTTTGATATAATGAAAACGTATCAAAACTTATCAAGATTGCCTCAGCCGAGCCATTCTTGAACCTTTTCGCCCCATCTTCTCCCTCTCGGGGCGCCCCCCTTTCCTGATCCTGTTCACGTGTGTTCGCACCACGGTCACCGTGCTGTGCGCGCTCGTTTGTCGCGTTTTGGTCAGTAATTGACCATGGCTGTGGCGGTACTCGGCCACCGCAAACCGAATACCAACAGCGATCACGTTATAGAGGGTGGATGCACCGGCTGGCCGGTGACGGCTCACGCGCACCGACCGAATTCCTCGCAATCCTTCTGGAGCAAAAACCATGGCTGATACCAGTCAGGCCGCCGCATGGCCAAAACAAACACAACTCAAACGCCCCTTGTTCCCCTTGGGGAAGGTCGTCGCCACACCGGGTGCCTTGTCGTTGTTTGAGGCGTCGAACACCTCACCCCTTGAGTACTTGGTTCGACACGTCCTTGGCGATTGGGGCGAGTTGGATGCTGAGGACCACCAGGCCAACGAGGCCGCCCTGGTGCATGGCACTCGCATTGTGTCCAGCTACCGTTTGAGGGGAGAGCACCGGATATGGCTCATCACCGAAGCCGACCGCAGTGCCACCACGTTCCTGCTGCCAGAGGAGTATTGACATGACCGCTTTCGCTCAAACCCTGCAGCGCCAACAACAAGAGGCCGCTGCCATTCAAACCAGCGAGCGCACCAAGCGCCGCGTCGTTCGCCGCTCGCCAGTCGTCGTTGAGCAGTTGGAGCCAGACGAGCCGACTGTAGATCTATATGAAGCGGAGCATCACGAACCAGGATCGTCTGGCATGGCCCCTTCGCTTAAGACGGGACAGCCTTCCTTGCCAGCAACAGTGACACCCGCGCCACAGCCCAGCAGTACCGAACTGGGGCCGCTTCACGGCACAGCAGCCAGCACTGCCATCAGTGTTTCCCCACTGGACCTGCCCACCGAGTTCTTCAGTGCTGGGCTGGATCGCCGCAAACGCAACCGCGCCTTGTTGATGGAATGGCTGCGTACGGCTCTGGTGGATGGGGTGGACTTCGGTCGCATTCACATCGCAGGCAAAGACCGCTGCCAGCTGGTTCGCATGGGGAGGGTTCATGAATGCAAAGACCCAGGACACTGGAGCAAGCCGGCACTCTTCAAAGCCGGTGCCGAGAAGATCACCGGCATGTTGGGCATGACGGTGCATTACCCGACGCTGCCTGCCTACGAAGACGCCTTTCTGGCGCAAGCCGACATCCGCACCATCATGCTGCGCTGCGAATTGCGTGACGCACATGGCCACGTGGTGGCGCAAGGCGCGGGCGCTCGGCATATCAGCCAGGACTACGGTGACCTCAACAAGACACTCAAGATGGTCGCCAAGTCGGCGCACATTGACGCAACGCTGCGTTTGGCAGGGTTGAGCGAGGTGTTCACGCAAGACCTTGAAGACCGTCCTCTGGCGGGGGACTCGGACGTAGCAGTAACCGCACCAACTACACCCTCTCGGCCACCAGCGAAAGCACTGCCCCGACAGCCTTTGGCGACCACCAACGAGTTGATCGGTGTCGAACAGCTTCAGGACCTGCGCGAGGCCATCGCCGACCACGGCTTTGCGGAGCAGCGCGTCTTGAACTGGTTGTACCAAGCCACGAAAGGGCAAGTGTCACGGCTTGAACAACTTCCGCTCCCCATGCTGACCACCTTGCACAAGAAGCTGGGGCAGTGGGCAGATGCCGAAGCGGCTGCCAGTTCGGCAGGCCATCACAACTGACACCGAGGGAAGGAGTATTCCATGAACACACCGCTCTACAAGTTGGCCGACGAATACCTGGCTATCGCCCAACTGCTGGCCGACCACGATCTGCCCGAGGAAGTCATAGCTGACACGCTAGAAGGCGCATCGGGCGACCTGGAAGAAAAGGCCTGGAACGTGGCTGCGCTGATCCAGCAAAGCGAAGGCGAAGCCGCCATGATCAAGGATGCCGAGCAGCGTATGAGTCAGCGCCGCAAGTCGCTCGAAAAACGCATCGACTGGCTGCGGCAATACCTGCTGGTGCAACTGCTGCGAACCGGCATCACCGAAATCGACAGCCCCGAATTCGTCATTCGCACCCGCGAAAACCCGCCCAGGACCGTGATCGACGACGAGGACGCTATCCCGAAGGCGTTCAAAGTCAAGGAAACCATCGTCACGATCCGCAAGGATGAAATCCGCAAGCGGCTGCTCGATGGTGAAGAGGTCCCCGGTGCGCACTTGGAGCGCGACAAACGCCTGGTGATCAAGTAAGCCTGTCAGATCTAGGCGTCAATGAAGTTGAGCTTCTGCGCGCTTCGTTTTCCTTCCTTTTTTCCCTTTCTTCTCAGGAGCTTTCCCATGACCTCATCGCCTGGTCAGGCCGCCGCATTGGCGCAAGACAAAAAACAAACCGCCCCTTTGTTCACTTTGGGCGCCGTGCTAATTACCCCCGGTGCACTCGACATGCTCGAAGCACTGCAGTTGGCACCGCTGCCGTTTATCCTGCGCCACGTTGCCGGGGATTGGGGTGACCTGTGCACAGAGGACAAGCAAGCGAATGCTGCAGCGCTCACTTACGGCAGCCGTTTGCTGTCGGCCTACGACATCCCTCCGAACCACCGGCTGTGGATCATCACCGAGGCAGACCGGCGCTCGACCACGTTGCTGCTGCCGGAGGAATACTGAGCAATGCTGCATTCCTACCATTGCCACCCCCGAATCAGTGCTGGCATGCATGGCCCCATGGTTGGCAACCAGCGGCTGCATGTGCGCCAGGGGGAGGTGGATGCCACCTGCGGCTACCACTGCGTTTTGATGGCGTTGATGGTGTTTGGCCAAGTGCGGCGCAATGCGTTGATTTGGGACACCCGCGACGCGCGCCTGCAAGCCCTGCGCAAAGTGGCGCAGTGCTACTACTTTGATGGCTGTGAAGTCGAAGAGCTGCAGCAACAACTGGCGCCCTATGCCGAGCGGGTGCACTGCAAGGAATTGCGCTCGCGCGTGGCGGAACGCACCTTGGATGCCCTGGCCGAAGGCAAGCTGTGTTTGGTGTGCTTCTCTACCGAGCGATACATGCACTGGGTGCTGGCCGTGGGTGTGCGCTGCGAGGCAGGTGACCCTGTCGATTTGTTAGTGCTTGACCCTGCCATGGCGCCGACACCGCTGGTGCCCTGGAATGCCATGCTGACCGGCTGGGCGAGCAAGCAGCCACGGCGCGCTGTAGCGACGTTCAGCGAGCGCGTGAACATCGACGCGGTGTTGGTGCTGTCACCTGTGGCGCCAGTGAACGAGGACGAGTAGGCCGTTCGACACGGCTCGTCTTTCCGCTTCGCTCGCCCACTTTTTCTCTTTCTTTTCTTCCTGAACTTCCGTTTGCAGTCACCGGGCTTGGTACCAGGTGCAGCCGCCGCATGGGCGAGCGGCTGGGCGGGAGTTCTTTTGTACGTTGTTTTGCTTTTTTGGAGGTGCTTTGTTATGCCCAACGATTCCTTGATGCCCCCGCCGCTGGAGCGGCTACTCACCGCGCTGCTGGCGTTACCACCCTCGCCTGAGCAGGCATCCCCCCACGACGCCAGTGATAGTGCGGCGTTACTGCTGCTGGAGTTGATGGATATGGCGCTGCACACACCGCCCGCTGAGCCACTGCGAATGGCAATGGTGCAATATTTCTGCAAGCACGCCCGCCACCGCCTGGGCTTGGTGTCCTGGCGGGATCTGCAAGCCTTGCTGGAGCAGTACCCGCAAAGTGACGAAGGCGACGCCGAAGTGGCGCGATTGCTGTGGGGTGTGGAGGCCCCTGAACATGTACGGGCGCTGCGCTTGCTGGTGTGGTTCATGGCGGCGTATGACGTTACCGAGCTGGTGCAGTGGCATGCGTGGATGGGCACAACTGGGTTTGAAGAAGCCTTGCGTGAGTCGCTCGATACGTTGGGCGCTGCGGCGGTGGTGCTGTTGTGGCAAGCCAAGTCAGGGCGCACCGACCATGCCTGGGTGCTGAGGTTTGCGCGAAGGGCGCTGGGGCATTCGGTCAGCGAGGGGCCTGCCATGCTGGCTTTCAGAGATGTGGCAGAGGCGATGGGCGTGCCGCAACGGGTGCTGGCCCGGCAGGTAGCCCATTGGGAGCGTGCGGCGATGGGCATTGACGATGCGTCGGGCCTGCGAGTGCTGTGGTGGCAGTGTGTGGCCGATGCGTTGCAGGTGCATGTAGCCCAAGAAACAAGCGCCGCCGCGAGTAGCGACGAATGGCGTGTTGAGTTGTCACCAACGTCGGCATTGCGTTACGGCGACGCTGGCGTGGTGCTGGAGCCGCAGGCGAGGGAACTGCAGGCCCATACGCCCGTGGTCACAGCGCTGCGACTACGCCAAAGGAGCTGGGCACAAAGATTGGGGCTGTGGCTGGAGATTCAGGGGGAGGGGCGGCTGTCGGCGGCGCACCAAGCGACCATTGCCGAGCGGTTTGAGGCGGCTGGGCATCGGGCACCGAAGGTGCGATATGCCAGTGCAAATGGTGGTCACCAAGCCACATGGCTAGCGACATGGCAGTGGGACGAAGCGGTGTGGGTGCCTCGGGATATGCCAGTGGCTGATGTGAAGCGCTGGGCGCTGGATACGGCGCTCAAAGCGACCGAGCACTGGCTGCTGATGCGCGGCATGGTGGCGCTAGCGGGAAGGCAGCTGGGGGCTGCATTGGCGCTCAATATCGGGCTGGTGGGCGTTGATGTCAAAAGGGAAGCCACCAATGAAAAAAAGTTCTAGTGCCAGGGTCGCTAGAACTTTTTCAGGCTGGAGGGAGTGCCACTTTTTCGAGCAAAAACTGTCTGGAAAAAACACTGCACCGCTACTTGAGCTTCGATGGCACCAGCAAAGTCGTCATCGACTCGGTGCTGGCACTCAACAGCGTCATCGCGGAGGAAATGGTGCTTGATTTGGCCGACTGATTGCCAAAGCCGTTCTCCATCCAACTCAGATCACCATGAAAAAGAAACAACTCACCCCTGAGCAGTTCCAGCAGCTGCTGATCGCCACAGCCAACTTGCCCTTCATTCGCCAGCAACGCCAACCGACCAGCTACCTATCAGACGTACTGGAAACCGTACTGAATTTCCAGATGCAAGAGCCGGTGGTGGTCAAGGCCCTGCTGTACTTTGAGCACAACATACAGCACCAGCATGACATTCACACGCACGAGCAACTGCAAGGCGCCCTGAACATCTACCCGGACACGGAGGATGGCAACAAGGCAGCAGCGCAGTTCTTTTGGGGCAACAAGCACTGGACACGCATTGAGCTGCTGCGCCGCTTTCTGCCCTTCCTGGCATCTGTTGGCGTGACAGACCAGCCCAGCCTTCATGCCTGGGCGAAGCAGGCTGACTTTGAGAGGGACTTCAAGGGCAAAGTCAAAGGCATGGGCATCGCAGTGTTTCACTGGCTACTGCTGCGCTGCGGGGTTTCCACGATTAAGCCCGACGTGTGGGTCATTAACTTCGGTCAGCGAGTACTGGGCAAGCGCATTCCTGAAGAGCGCCTGGTGACAGCGTTCAATGACATCGCGCTGCTGATTGGGGAGAACCTAGGAACGCTGGACGTAACCATCTGGTATCACGAAAAAATGGATATGGCGACCGCCGATGTACCGGCATTGCGACTGGTGTGGTGGCACATGCTGGCCTATGAACTGGCTGATCGGCTGGCCAAGCAGCTGGCTGAGCGCCTTGCTCAGCCTGAGGGGACATCAACAGTGCTAGCAGGCTGGGTGGTGGCTTTGGATGACAAGGAGCAGTTGCGGTACCAGTCAGCTGGTTTGACGTTGACGCCTGAGAGCCTTTTTTTGCAGCGTGCATCAGTGCAAGCCATCCAAGTTCGGCTGGTGCAATCTGTCTGGTACGAGGGGATGGGGTTGACGTTGAAAGTCACTGCCGACCAAGCATTGACTGACGAGTGCTTTGAGCGCCTCTGCCCTGAAATGACGGCCAAAGGCTGGCAGCTGAGCAATGCGCCAGTGTTTACGGCTTCCACGGAGCTGGAGGACAGCTTGTTGATTACACCGACGACCTTGGTAGCAGAGCTTCAGCAATGGACTTCTGATGTGGCTGCGACCGTGGTCGATGCCATGGGCGTCTGGGGTAACCACCTCAGAAATACTCAACGATTGAAGGGAATCGACGGCGGCAAGCTTGATCGCCACGATGCAGGCCATGACGGTCGCCTGGAAGATGGGGAATCGTTGCTGTCCAAGGGCGGTGGAACTTGGGAGTCGGTCGCTGATATGACCGATTGCCTGGGATGCATGACGGACCCCATCGACGGGCACTTGGACTGAAAGCACGCCTCGCAGTCCGCGAAAGATGCCGTGCTAAGGTGGCCTGAGAGTCGGCGCTCCGCCCTTCAAACGCGGGAATGAGCCGCGATTGGTCCGTATAACCAGACGTATAACAATAAGCCACCAAAGAAAAAACCCTAAGCGAATCAATCACTTAGGGCTTATCTTGGCGGAAACGGAGGGATTCGAACCCTCGATGAGGCTCTACACCCCATACTCCCTTAGCAGGGGAGCACCTTCGGCCACTCGGTCACGTTTCCAGTCAATCCCGCTATTATGCCTCAGATTGAGGCCCTTTTCACTCGGCGGGCTTGTCCAGGTCGAAGGCGGTGTGCAGGGCGCGCACGGCCAGTTCGAGGTACTTCTCGTCGATGACGACGGAGGTCTTGATCTCGGAGGTGGAGATCATCTGGATGTTGATGCCTTCCTCGCTCAACACGCGGAACATGGTGCTGGCCACGCCCACATGGCTGCGCATGCCGATGCCGACGATGCTGACCTTGCAGATCTTGGCATCGCCCACCACGTCCTGGGCGCCCAGCGCGGGCAGGACCTTTTCCTTGAGCAGCTCGATGGTGCGCGCATAGTCGTTGCGGTGCACGGTGAAGCTGAAGTCGGTCTTGCCGTCCTTGCTCAGGTTCTGGATGATGACGTCAACCTCGATATTGGCGTCGGCCACGGGGCCAAGGATGCGGTAGGCAATGCCGGGGGTGTCGGGCACGCCGAGCACGGAAATCTTGGCTTCATCGCGGTTGAAGGCGATGCCGGATACGACGGCTTGTTCCATTTTTTCGTCTTCCTCAAAAGTGATCAGCGTGCCGGACTTGGCTTCTTCGTTGATGTCGATGTCCCAGGGCGTGAAGCTCGAGAGCACGCGCATGGGCACCTTGTATTTGCCGGCAAATTCAACCGAACGGATTTGCAGGACCTTGCTGCCGAGGCTGGCCATTTCCAGCATTTCCTCGAAGCTCACGGTGGTCAGGCGGCGGGCGGCGGGCGCCACACGCGGGTCGGTGGTGT
>JANJVG010000114.1 GCA_024710165.1 Burkholderiaceae bacterium | reverse complement strand
ATTCCCTACCTGTTCGGCGCCATGGCCATGGAGGCCGTGGGCCGTGCCGCCGGTGCCGTGGTGGTGGAAGTGCGCCGCCAGTTCCGCGACATTCCCGGCATCATGGACGGCACCGGCAAGCCCGAGTACGGCAAGGCCGTGGACATGCTCACCACCGCCGCCATCAAGGAAATGGTCATCCCCAGCCTGCTGCCCGTGGTGGTGCCGATCGTGGTGGGCCTGGCCCTGGGCCCCAAAGCACTGGGCGGCCTGCTGATGGGCACCATCGTGACCGGCCTGTTCGTGGCGATTTCCATGTGCACCGGCGGTGGCGCCTGGGACAACGCCAAGAAGTACATCGAAGACGGCCACCATGGCGGCAAGGGCAGCGAGGCACACAAGGCCGCCGTCACCGGCGACACAGTGGGCGATCCCTACAAGGACACCGCCGGCCCGGCTGTCAACCCGCTGATCAAGATCATCAACATCGTGGCGCTGCTGATTGTGCCGCTGGTGGTGAAGTTCCACGGCGCTTGATGGCCCGCTGCGGCCCCTTGGCAGACGATGATTTCCAGATCTGACTGGCTCCTCGTCGCTGCGTCGCAGGCCATCCGGGTTGCACGACCAGATCCAGCAACGACGCCGGAAATGGGTCTTGTCAGCCGCTCTGAATCCTGTCCATCAGGTCTGGCATCGAGGGGGCCCATGCCCCCTCTTGTCGCTTCGCCGTCACAATCAACGGCTTGATTCTCCTGGCAACGCTCACCCCAAAAAAAGGATTGACCCCTTGAACCCCGCTGCACCGACAGCCGCCAGCGCCCCTGCAGCGCTGTACCAGCACCTCATCCGGGACACCGTGGCGCAGTCCAGCCATCTGATGGAGCGGGCGATCGAATCCACCCGCCACGCGCTTCGGGCGCATGAAGACCGTGCACACACCCCGGGCGATCGGCATGCAGCCCTGCATGCCCGGCAACACCTCGTGCGGCTTGCCTTTGTGATGCGCGAGCGCTTTCCTGACACATTGCAGCAGGTGTTGACCGAAAGGGCCGTACAGCAGCAGGGCACACGCTCCCTGTTCGAGGTGCATTTCGACGAGCTGGAGTTGATGGATGAATCTCAAATCAGCCAAAGCGTCGAGCGCGCCCGCGCCGGGCAGGTGGTCAACGAGGCAGTGCAAGCCCCGCTGGCCGAACTCAATGCACTCATGAGTACCGCCCAGGGCCACACTTCCGTCAGTCCCGACCACAACCCGCTGCACCCCCAGGTTTTTCTGCACGCCCTGCAGACCGTGGTGGGCCAGATGCAGGTGCCGGAGCAGGTGCGACGCGACTGGATGTGGCATCTGGCGGAAGCCCTGGGCAATGAATTGCGGACGTTGTACCTCGACCTGATCGGACAGCTGCGCAACGCAGGCGTCAAGCCCGCCGGATACGCCATGCGCCAGGCCAGCGGCGCCTACGCGTACCTCCAGCCCACGGGCCAGAACGGTAGCGCGCCAGGCTTTGGGCCGGAAACCAGGCCCTGGGACGCCCGGGATGCAGAGGCGGCCTCCACCCCTGCTGAGCTCCAGGTACCGCAGCTTCCCGTCACCCCGCCCGCCCCCAGCGAGTCCCTGCTCACGCTCGACCGCCTGCGCCGACTGCTGGCCGGCGAGCTGTCGGAAACCCCGCCACCCACATCGAACGATTCCTTTTTTTCCCGCTTCTCCCTGGAGATCCAAAAGGCAGAAGCGCAGGCCGATGCGCCCCCTGCGGATTTCGATATCACCGTACCAGCGGCCTTCGAGGCTTTGCAGGAAATGAACCAGGTGGATCACATGGTCCAGCGCCTGGGCAGCCAGCGCCAGCAAGGTCCACACGATGCCCCCGCCGGTGCCGACCCGGTCCGCATGGCCCTGCGCAGCAGCACTGCCGGCCTGGGCCAGGCCTTGAGCCTGGAAGTGGTGGCCCTGATGGTGGACAACCTGGCCAACGACCAGCGCCTGCTCTGGCCTGTGAAGCAGCTGGTCAAGGAACTGGAACCGGCGCTGCTGCAACTGGCACTGGCCGACCCCCGCTTCTTCAGCGACAAGGAGCACCCAGCGCGGCGCTTGTTGCAGGAGATGACAGACCGCAGCCTGGCCTTCGATAGCCTGGAAGCCGACGGCTTTGAAAGCTTCATGCAGCCGCTGATCGAGATCGTACGGCCGCTGGCACATGGCCCCATCGACAGCAAAGCCCCGTTCGAGCAGGCGCTGGAACAGGTGCGGGGCGCCTGGGCCGAAGGCACGCAGCAACACGAGCGCGATCGCTCCCGCGCCATCGATGCGCTGCGCAATTCGGACCGCCGGCAATTGCTGGCTGCACAGATCGTGCGCGACCTTTGGCTGCACCCCCAGCTCGATCGGGTTCCGAAGGACATTCAGCGATTCCTCGAAGGTCCATGGGCCCAGGTGATGGCCCAGGCACGCCTGGCCGACACCACCGGCAACAGCGACCCGGGACGCTACCGCGAACTCGTCGACGCGCTGCTCTGGAGCGCGCAGCCCGCCCAGACACAATCCAACGTGGGACGTCTGGCACGGCTGGTTCCCAAGCTGCTGTCCCGGTTGCGCGAGGGCCTTGCCACCATCGAGTACCCGGCCACCAAGGCTGCCGCCTTTTTTGATCTCTTGATGAAACTGCACCAGCAGGCTTTTGCCTCTGCCCCCGCCACGGCGGCAGCACCTGCTGCACCCGCCACCGCAACACGATCCGGTGCCTACCCCTCCCGTGTGGACCCTTCGGAAGCCATGCTCTCGCGCTTCATGGCTGCCGATGCAGAACCGTCTGCTCCACCTCCCCGGAGCACTCTTGGCGGCGCGCCCGGCAGCGCAGCAGCCGAGATGGGGATTGGCACCTGGGTGGATATGCGGGTGGCCGGCAAATGGGAGCGTACCCAGCTGTCCTGGATCGACCCGGACAGCGGAGTGCTGTTGTTCACCAGTGCCAGTGGGCACACCCAGTCGATGTCCCAGCAACTGCTCAACAAACTGAAGGCACAGGGCGCCATGCGCGTGGTTGCCCAGCAGACCATGATGGATGGAGCCCTGGATGCTGTGGCCCAGGCGGCCATGCGCAACAGCGTGGATGTCAGGCGGTAAGCTTCCGGACAGCGGCAAGCACGCAGTGCTGCCCAGTCCGGCGACGATGATCGTTTTCGCGCCAGAAAGCACCATGCCCCAGGCAACCGGTCTGGCAGATCACCAGACGCCCGTGGTCTTCACACGCCAGCACCAGAGCGGCCCCACGCAGGATATAGGCGGCGCACAGGCGCTTGGCCTGGGCCTGCAAACGCCCATCTCGCTGCGATACTGGATGGTGTCCCCCATCGCGGTGCGAACGGGCTGGGAGCATGTCGGACTTGCGAATCGTTGGCTGCAAATTGACCGCAGCGGCCCATTTCTACCGTCTTTTTGCCCAACAGCTCGGCTATCGGGCTACAAATCCGGCAAAAACTGGGGTCGCTGGGGTCGATTTTCGCTTTAAACGCCCCAAGTCCGACTGGCTCCTGGAGCGCACAACCACCAGGCAACCACACCAAAGCGGCCCTTCCGTGATCACACGGCCAGTCCACCGGTGGCACGCGGTCCGATGCAGTTTCAAGGCTCAGCTATTGATCTGCGCCCACAGCTTGTCCAGCCGCTTGACGCTCACCGGCTGCGGCGTGCGCAGCTCCTGTGCGAAGAAGCTCACGCGCAGTTCCTCCAGCAGCCAGCGCAGCTCCTGCATGCGCGCGTCCACCTGGCCCTTGCGTTCGGCCACGAGGCGCCAGTAGCGCTGTTCCTGCGGGCGCAGCTCCATCAGGCGGGCGGCGTCGCGCGCCGGGTCGGCGCGGACCTTGTCCAGGCGCAGGGTGATGGCCTTGAGGTAGCGCGCAAAGTGCGCCAGCTGCGGCCACGGTGCGGCAGCCAGAAAGTTCTTGGGTACCAGCCGCTGGAGCTGCTGCTGCGCGTCTGCCACCGCATCGGGCGCGCCCTTGGTGTCCTTGATCTTGCGCGCCGCAGCGGCGTATTCTTGCAGGATGGTGAGCGCCAGTCGCGCCACCTCGTTGGCGATCAGCGTCAGGCGGCCGCGCCCTTCCTGCACACGGCGCTCGAAATCGGGGGCGTTGGTGGGCAGCGGGTCGAGCAGGAAGGCGCGGTCCATGGCCACGTCCAGAATTTGCTGGCGCAATTCTTCCTGCGTGCCCAGCGGCATGTAGGCCACGGCCATTTTTTGCAGGTCGGGGATGTTCTTTTCGAGGTACTTGAGCGCGTCCTTGATCTGCAGCGCGCACAGGCGGCGCAGGCCGGCGCGGTGCTTGGCAGCCGCCACCTCAGGCTCGTCGAACACCTCGATGGTGACGGCATCGCCTGCGTCGATGAGCGCGGGAAAGCCGATCAGCGTCTGCCCGCCCTTGCCAATCTCCATCAACTCGGGCAGTTCGCCAAAGGTCCAGGCGGTGTAGCGCTGTTCGGCCTGCGCGGCGGGTACGTTCTTTGCTCTCTTTTCAGGAGCTGCCTGCGCTTTGTCTACGGTATTTTCAGATGGTTTTTTATCTGAATCTGTCTTGCTACCTGCGCCAGGCGCTATCTTTAACGAAGCGAGCGCCTGGAAGGCCCCCCGCGCCTTGGCACCCAGTTCGGCCTTGAGCGCGCCCAGGTTGCGCCCCTGGCCGAGCTGGCGGCCGTGCTCGTCCACCACGCGGAAGTTCATGAACAAGTGCGGCGGCACCATGTCGAGCTTGAAGTCGGCGCGCTTGACGTCGAGCGAGGTCTCGTCGCGCACCTGCTTGAGCAGTGCATCCACCAGCCCGGTGTAGCCCACGCGGTCGGGCGTGCCGAGCAGGGCCGCCAGGCGCGTGGCGCTTTCGGGCAGCGGCACGAAGCGGCTGCGCGGACGCTGCGGCAGGCTTTTGAGCAGGGCCTGGATCTTGTCCTTGAGCATGCCGGGCACCAGCCACTCGCAGCGCTCGTCGTGCACCTGGTTGAGCACGAACAGCGGAATGGTGACCGTGACGCCGTCGCGCGGGTCGCCCGGCTCGTGCAGGTAGGTCGCGGCGCAGTCCACGCCGCCTAAGCGCACTATTTTGGGAAAGGCGCTGGTGGTGATGCCGGCCGCCTCGTGGCGCATGAGTTCGTCGCGCGTGAGCTTGAGCAGGTCGGGCCGGGCCTTGCTCTCCGCGCGGTACCAGTGCTCGAAGCTGCGGCCGTTGCACACGTCCTGCGGCACCTGCTGGTCGTAGAAGGCGAAGATC
>JANJVG010000088.1 GCA_024710165.1 Burkholderiaceae bacterium | reverse complement strand
CGCCAAGCCCGCAGGGTGTGCCGCCCGCGGGTCAGTCGTCGCAGACCCAGGACTCAAGTCTTTGCCCGGAGATCTCATGGCCTATTCTTATACCGAACGCAAGCGAATCCGCAAAAGTTTCGGCAGCCGCGACAGCGTGCTGGAGGTTCCCTATCTGCTGCAGATGCAGAAGGACGCGTACACCGCATTCCTCCAAGCCGGCGTGGCTCCCAAGAAACGCACCAATGAAGGCTTGCAGGCCGCATTCAACGCAGCGTTCCCGATCGTCTCGCACAATGGTTTTGTCGAGATGAAGTTCCTTGAGTACAACCTGGCCAAGCCGGCCTTCGATGTACGCGAGTGCCAGACCCGTGGCCTGACCTTTGCCTCGGCCGTGCGTGCCAAGGTGCAGCTCATCATTTACGACCGTGAATCGTCCACGGCGCAGTCCAAGGTCGTCAAGGAAGTGAAGGAGCAGGAAGTCTACATGGGCGAAGTGCCGCTCATGACCGACAAGGGCTCGTTCATCATCAACGGCACCGAGCGCGTGATTGTTTCCCAGCTGCACCGTTCGCCGGGCGTGTTCTTCGAACACGACAAGGGCAAGACCCACAGCTCGGGCAAGCTGCTGTTCTCGGCGCGCATCATCCCCTACCGCGGTTCGTGGCTGGACTTCGAATTCGATCCGAAGGACATCCTGTACTTTCGCGTCGACCGCCGCCGCAAGATGCCGGTCACCATCCTGCTCAAGGCCATTGGCCTGAACCCCGAGTCCATCCTGGCGAATTTCTTCGTCAATGACAACTTCCGTCTGATGGATAGCGGTGCGCAACTGGAGTTTGTGCCCGAGCGCCTGCGCGGTGAAGTGGCGCGTTTCGACATCACCGACAAGTCGGGCAAGGTTGTCGTGGCGAAGGACAAGCGCGTCACTGCCCGCCACACCCGGGAACTGGAGCAGTCCGGCACCACCCACATCAGCGTGCCCGAAGACTTCCTGATCGGCCGTGTCGTGGCCCGCAACATCATCGATGGCGACACCGGCGAGATCATCGCCAAGGCCAACGAAGAGCTGACCGAAGCCCTGCTCAAGAAGCTGCGCAGCGCCGGCGTGCAGGATCTGCAGTGCATCTACACCAACGAACTCGACCAGGGTGCGTACATTTCGCAGACCCTGCGCATCGATGAAACGGTGGACGAGTTCGCTGCCCGTGTGGCCATCTACCGCATGATGCGCCCCGGCGAGCCGCCGACCGAGGACGCCGTGCAGGCCCTCTTCCAGCGCCTTTTCTACAACCCCGACACGTACGACCTGTCGCGCGTCGGCCGCATGAAGTTCAACGCCAAGATCGGCCGCGACGAAGCCACGGGCCCGATGGTGCTCTCCAACGAAGATATCCTGGCCGTGGTCAAGATTCTGGTGGACCTGCGCAACGGCAATGGCGAAGTGGACGATATCGATCACCTGGGCAACCGCCGCGTGCGCTGCGTGGGTGAGCTGGCCGAAAACCAATACCGCACCGGCCTGGCACGGATCGAGAAGGCCGTGAAGGAGCGTCTGGGTCAGGCCGAGCAAGACCCGCTCATGCCACACGACCTGATCAACTCCAAGCCGATTTCTGCAGCCCTGAAGGAGTTCTTCGGTGCGTCGCAGCTCTCGCAGTTCATGGACCAGACCAACCCGCTGGCCGAGATCACGCACAAGCGCCGTGTTTCCGCCCTGGGCCCGGGTGGTCTGACGCGCGAGCGTGCCGGCTTTGAAGTGCGCGACGTGCACGTCACCCACTACGGTCGCGTCTGCCCTATCGAAACGCCGGAAG
Organism: Burkholderiaceae bacterium; assembly: GCA_024710165.1. Taxonomy (GTDB): domain Bacteria; phylum Pseudomonadota; class Gammaproteobacteria; order Burkholderiales; family Burkholderiaceae_C; genus Simplicispira. Next base: position 6,446 of record JANJVG010000088.1, on the reverse strand, counting down.
GTCCGAACATCGGCCTGATCAACTCGCTGGCCCTGTACGCCCGCCTGAACGAATACGGCTTCATCGAGACTCCCTACCGCCGTGTGGCGGATGGAAAGGTGACGAGTGAAATCGACTACCTGTCGGCCATCGAAGAAGGCAAGTACATCATCGCCCAGGCCAACGCCACGCTGGATGCCGAAGGCCGCCTGACCGGTGAGCTGGTGTCTGCACGTGAAAAGGGCGAATCCATCCTGGTGGGTGCCGAACGCATCCAGTACATGGACGTGTCTCCTGCGCAGATCGTGTCGGTGGCGGCATCGCTGGTCCCCTTCCTGGAACACGATGACGCGAACCGCGCATTGATGGGCGCCAACATGTCCCGCCAGGCCGTGCCTGTGCTGCGCCCCGAGAAGCCCCTGGTCGGTACCGGCATCGAGCGCGTGGCCGCCGTGGACTCGGGCACCGTTGTGACGGCGACACGTGGTGGTGTGGTGGATTATGTGGACGCCACCCGCATCGTGATCCGCGTCAACGACGCCGAGGCCGTCGCCGGTGAAGTGGGTGTGGACATCTACAACCTCATCAAGTACCAGCGTTCGAACCAGAACACCAATATCCACCAGCGCCCCATCGTGAAGAAGGGCGACAAGCTGGAAAAGGGTGACGTGATCGCGGACGGCGCTTCCACCGATTTCGGCGAGATCGCCATCGGCCAGAACATGCTGATCGCGTTCATGCCCTGGAACGGCTACAACTTCGAAGACTCGATCCTGATCTCCGAGCGCGTGGTGGCTGAAGACCGCTACACCTCGATCCACATCGAGGAACTCGTGGTGATGGCGCGCGACACCAAGCTCGGTGCCGAAGAAATCACACGCGACATTCCGAACCTGTCGGAGCAGCAACTCAACCGCCTGGACGAGTCCGGCATCATCTACGTCGGTGCCGAAGTGCAGCCCGGCGACACGCTGGTGGGCAAGGTCACGCCCAAGGGCGAGACCACGCTGACGCCCGAAGAGAAGCTGCTGCGCGCCATCTTCGGCGAGAAGGCGTCCGATGTGAAGGACACCTCGCTGCGCGTGGACCAGGGCTCGCAGGGCGTGGTGATCGACGTGCAGGTGTTCACCCGCGAAGGCATCCAGCGCGACAAGCGTGCCCAGCAGATCATCGACGATGAACTCAAGCGCTTCCGCCTGGACCTGAACGACCAGCTGCGCATCGTCGAGGCCGACGCCTTCGACCGTATCGAGAAGCTGCTGACCGGCCGCGTGGCCAACGGCGGCCCGCAGAAGCTGGCCAAGGGCACGAAGATCGACAAGGCCTACCTGGCCGCCGTCGAGCGCTTCCACTGGTTCGACATCCGTCCCGCCGAGGACGAGGTGGCTACCCAGCTGGAGAGCATCAAGAACTCGCTGGAGCAGACGCGACACAGCTTTGACCTGGCCTTTGAAGAAAAGCGCAAGAAGCTCACGCAGGGCGACGAGCTGCCCGCCGGTGTGCTGAAGATGGTCAAGGTCTACCTGGCCGTCAAGCGCCGCCTGCAGCCGGGCGACAAGATGGCCGGCCGCCACGGCAACAAGGGTGTGGTGTCCAAGATCGTTCCGGTCGAAGACATGCCCTACATGGCCGACGGCACCACTGCCGACATCGTGCTCAATCCGCTGGGCGTGCCCTCGCGGATGAACATCGGTCAGGTGCTGGAAGTCCACCTGGGCTGGGCCGGCAAGGGCATTGGCCAGCGCATCGGCGACATGCTGCAGCAGGAAGCCAAGACGGCCGAACTGCGCACCTTCCTCGAAGAGGTCTACAACTCGCGAGGCCGCAAGGAAGACCTGTCGCAGCTGAGCGATGACGAGCTGCGCGCCATGGCCCAGAACCTGACGAACGGCGTGCCCTACGCCACGCCGGTGTTCGACGGTGCCTCCGAAGCCGAAATCATCGACATGCTCAAGCTGGCATACCCCGATGATCTCGCCAAGCGCAAGGGCCTGACGGCCACGCGCACCCAGGCGCAGCTGTACGACGGCCGCACCGGCGACGCGTTCGAGCGCCCGACCACCATCGGCTACATGCACTACCTGAAGCTCCACCACCTGGTGGACGACAAGATGCACGCCCGCTCGACCGGCCCGTACTCGCTCGTCACGCAGCAGCCGCTGGGCGGCAAGGCGCAGTTCGGTGGTCAGCGCTTCGGTGAAATGGAAGTGTGGGCACTCGAGGCCTACGGTGCCGCCTACGTGCTGCAGGAAATGCTCACCGTCAAGTCCGACGACGTGCAAGGCCGTACCAAGGTGTACGAAAGCATCGTCAAGGGCGAGCACACCATCGAGGCCGGCATGCCGGAGTCGTTCAATGTGCTGGTCAAGGAAATTCGTTCCCTGGGCCTGGACATCGAACTGGAACGCTCCTGAACAGGATAGCGACTATTAAAAAAGTGAGCGGCCTGCGCTTATCCATTAACGTTTTGCAAGTGTTTTTGCTTGCAATGCAGCGTAAAAAAAGCGCTGGCAGCTATGATTTTTGAAGAAAAGGAAAGAGTCCTATGAAATCGCTACTCGACCTGTTCAAGCAATTCACGCCGGACGAGCACTTCGATGCCATCCGCATCGGCATGGCTTCGCCCGAAAAGATCCGTTCGTGGTCCTTTGGTGAGGTGAAAAAGCCCGAGACCATCAACTACCGCACCTTCAAGCCCGAGCGTGACGGCCTGTTCTGTGCCAAGATTTTTGGTCCCATCAAGGACTACGAATGCCTGTGCGGCAAGTACAAGCGCCTCAAGCACCGCGGCGTGATCTGCGAAAAATGCGGCGTGGAAGTCACGCAGACCAAGGTGCGCCGCGAGCGCATGGGTCACATCGACCTGGCCGCACCCTGCGCGCACATCTGGTTCCTCAAGTCGCTGCCGTCGCGTCTGGGCCTGGTGCTCGACATGACGCTGCGCGACATCGAACGCGTGCTGTACTTTGAAGCCTACGTGGTGACCGATCCCGGCATGACCCCGCTGAAGAAGTTCAGCATCATGTCCGAGGACGATTTCGACGCCAAGCGCAAGGAATACGGCGATGAGTTCGTCGCCAAGATGGGCGCCGAAGGCATCCGCGACCTGCTCGAATCGATTGAAATCGACACCGAGATCGAGCGTCTGCGCGGCGACCTGACTGGCTCCGAAGTCAAGGTCAAGAAGAACGCCAAGCGCCTCAAGGTGCTCGAAGCCTTCAAGAAGTCGGGCATCAAGCCCGAGTGGATGGTGCTCGAAGTGCTGCCCGTGCTGCCGCCGGACCTGCGTCCGCTGGTGCCGCTGGATGGCGGCCGCTTTGCCACGTCGGACCTGAACGACCTGTACCGCCGCGTCATCAACCGCAACAGCCGTCTGCGCCGTCTGCTGGAGCTCAAGGCCCCTGAAATCATCGCGCGAAACGAAAAGCGCATGCTGCAGGAAGCCGTGGACTCGCTGCTGGACAACGGCCGCCGTGGCATGGCCATGACGAGCGCCAACAAGCGCGCCCTCAAGTCGCTGGCCGACATGATCAAGGGCAAGAGCGGCCGCTTCCGCCAGAACCTGCTGGGCAAGCGCGTCGACTACTCGGGCCGTTCGGTCATCGTGGTGGGCCCGACGTTGAAGCTCCACCAGTGCGGTCTGCCCAAGCTGATGGCATTGGAGCTGTTCAAGCCCTTCATCTTCTCGCGCCTCGAAGCCATGGGCATCGCGACGACGATCAAGGCGGCCAAGAAGGAAGTCGAATCCGGCACGCCGGTGGTCTGGGACATCCTGGAAGAGGTGATCAAAGAGCACCCCGTCATGCTGAACCGTGCGCCCACGCTGCACCGCCTTGGCATCCAGGCCTTCGAGCCCATCCTGATCGAAGGCAAGGCCATCCAGCTGCACCCCCTCGTCTGCGCGGCCTTCAACGCCGACTTCGACGGTGACCAGATGGCTGTCCACGTGCCGCTGTCGGTGGAAGCGCAGATGGAAGCCCGCACGCTGATGCTGGCCTCCAACAACGTGCTGTTCCCGGCTTCGGGCGAACCCTCCATCGTGCCGTCGCAGGACGTGGTGCTGGGTCTGTACTACGCCACGCGTGACCGCATCAACGGCAAGGGCGAAGGCCTGATCTTCGCCGACACCGGCGAAGTGCAGCGCGCCCTGGACGCGGGCGAGGTCGAACTGACCACCCGGATCAACGTGCGCATCACCGAGTGGACCAAGAACAAGGCCACGGGTGAGTTTGAACCCAGCGCCAGCATTGTCGAGACGACCGCTGGCCGTGCCCTGCTGTCGGAAATCCTGCCCAAGGGCCTGCCTTTTGCGAACATCAACAAGGCGCTCAAGAAGAAGGAAATCTCCAAGCTCATCAACGTGTCCTTCCGCAAGTGCGGCCTGAAGGAAACGGTGGTGTTCGCCGACAAGCTGCTGCAGAACGGTTTCCGCCTGGCCACCAAGGCCGGCATCTCGATTGCCATCGAGGACATGCTCGTGCCCACGCAAAAGGCCGGCATCATCGAGAGCGCGGAAAAAGAGGTCAAGGAGATCGAACAGCAGTACGTCTCGGGCCTGGTCACCTCGGGCGAACGCTACAACAAGGTGGTGGACATCTGGGGCAAGGCCGGTGACGACATCTCCAAGGTCATGATGGACCACCTGAAAAAGGAAAAGACCATCGACCGCCACGGCAAGGAAGTGGACCAGGAGTCGTTCAACTCCATCTACATGATGGCCGACTCGGGCGCCCGCGGTTCTGCCGCACAGATTCGTCAGCTCGCCGGTATGCGTGGTCTGATGGCCAAGCCGGACGGCTCGATCATCGAAACGCCTATCACCGCGAACTTCCGCGAAGGCCTGAACGTGTTGCAGTACTTCATCTCCACCCACGGTGCCCGTAAGGGGCTGGCGGACACGGCGTTGAAGACCGCGAACTCGGGGTACCTCACCCGCCGTCTGGTGGACGTGACGCAGGATCTGGTGGTGACCGAGGAAGACTGCGGCACCGCCAATGGCGCCCTGATGCGCGCCATCGTCGAGGGCGGCGAGGTGATCGAGTCGCTGCGCGAACGTATCCTGGGCCGCACCACGGCCGAGGAAGTGCTGCACCCCGAGACCCGCGCGGTGATGTTCCCTGCCGGGCAACTGCTCGAAGAAGACATGATCGAGGAGCTCGAAGCCGCCGGTGTGGACGAAGTGAAGGTGCGTACCGCACTGAACTGCGAAACGCGCTTTGGCCTGTGCGCCAAGTGCTACGGCCGAGACCTGGGCCGCGGTGGCCTGATCAACCTCGGCGAAGCCGTGGGTGTGATCGCTGCCCAGTCCATCGGTGAGCCTGGCACGCAGCTGACCATGCGCACGTTCCACATCGGTGGCGCGGCTTCCCGTGCGGCGATTGCGTCGAGCGTCGAGGCCAAGTCCAATGGCGTGATCGGCTTCAACGCCACGATGCGCTACGTGACCAATTCCAAGGGCGAGCTGGTGGTCATTTCCCGTTCCGGTGAGATCGTCATCCAGGACGAACACGGCCGCGAGCGCGAGCGCCACAAGGTGCCGTATGGCGCCACGCTGACCGTGAAGGCCGACCAGCAGATCAAGGCCGGCACCATCCTGGCCAACTGGGATCCGCTGACCCGACCGATCATCACCGAGTTCGCCGGTCAGGCGAAGTTCGAGAACGTCGAGGAAGGCCTCACGGTGGCCAAGCAGGTGGACGAGGTCACCGGCCTGTCCACGCTGGTGGTGATCGACCCCAAGCGCCGTGGTTCGGCCAAGGTGGTCAAGCCGCAGGTCAAGCTGATTGATGCCCAGGGCAACGAGGTCAAGATCCCCGGCACCGACCACTCGGTGACCATCGGCTTCCAGGTCGGCGCGCTCATCCAGGTGCGCGATGGTCAGGACGTGGGCCCCGGCGAAGTGCTGGCCCGTATCCCGATCGAAGGCCAGAAGACCCGCGACATCACCGGCGGTCTGCCGCGTGTGGCCGAGCTGTTCGAGGCGCGCACGCCCAAGGACAAGGGCACGCTGGCCGAGACCACCGGAACGGTGTCGTTCGGCAAAGAGACCAAGGGCAAGATCCGCCTGCAGATCACCGACCCGGATGGCAAGGTCTGGGAAGACCTGATCCCCAAGGAAAAGAACATCCTGGTGCACGAAGGCCAGGTGGTCAACAAGGGTGAGCACATCGTCGACGGCCCGGCCGATCCGCAGGACATTCTGCGCCTGCTGGGCATGGAAGAGCTCTCGCGCTACATCGTCGATGAAGTGCAGGACGTGTACCGCCTCCAGGGTGTGAAGATCAACGACAAGCACATCGAGGTGATCGTTCGCCAGATGCTGCGCCGCGTTGTGGTCGAGAACACGGGCGATTCGAGCTACATCGCCGGCGAGCAGGTCGAGCGCTCGGAGATGCTCAACACCAACGAGGCGCTGCAGGCCGAGGGCAAGATCCCCGCGACCTACAGCAACCTGCTGCTGGGTATCA
>JANJVG010000053.1 GCA_024710165.1 Burkholderiaceae bacterium | reverse complement strand
ATTTGGTATCGTTCTTCTCGGGTCAAGTGGGTATAGGTCATGGTGCAACGTTTGGGACTGGCCGGTCACAAAAATGCATCCTATGCACTCTTGGCCCAACTCGGTTTACTTGCGTTGCACTTCGTACTTGAATCCGCCATTCAAAATGACAACCCCTCCCATGCCCTCGTTCACCCTCGCTTACTGGTGCGTTTTTGTGGCCGTCTTGCTGCCTTTGTTGTGTGCAATGCTCGCCAAGCGTGCAGGCTTCGGAACAAAGCGCTCCGATGGGGGCTATGACAACCACAACCCCCGGGCCTGGCTGGCGCAGCAGGGCGGCGCCTCGGCGCGCGCCAATGCGGCGCAGGCCAACAGCTTCGAGGCGCTGCCGTTCTTCATGGGCGCAGTCATCGTGGCGCACCAGCTTGGCGTGGGCCAGGCGGCGCTGGATCTGCTGGCCCTGGTGTATGTGGCGCTGCGGCTGCTCTACATCCTGTGGTACGTGTCCGACAAGCCCTTGGCTCGCAGTGCAGCCTGGGGCGCTGCGTTTGCTGTCAACGTGTCCATCTTTTTTCTTGGCTATCGGTGATGCCAGCGCCCGTGTGGGCCGAGCGACGTAGGTAAAACCCCCCACGGGCTCTCCCTGATGTGCAGTCGGCGGTCTGCAGGGCAAAATTGCTGCACTGCATCAATTTTGCCCTGCCTGCCGTGACCACCCCTTGTTCCCGCCGCCATGTTCTGGGTGCGCTGTCTGTCCTGCCTTTGGCGGCGCACGCGTCCAGCCAGATGGCGGGCGCTCGCGCACCAGTCGCACGCGTGAGGGTGGCCGTGGGTGGCAGGGCCTCTTCCGCATTCCGGCACTTGCCCCTGAGTGTGGCGGACCGGCTGGATTTTTTCCGTGCCGAGGGTGTGGGTATCAGCTGGCTGGAGTTTGCCGACGATGCCCAGGCATTGCAGGCGGTGCAGCGGGGGCTGGCCGATGTGGGTGCAATGGGGTTCGAGCAGATTTTGCTGGCCCCAGGCGGGCGCGCTGCGGTGCGTTCGCTGGTGCTGCAGGCGCGGGCGCCGCAGCTGGCACTGGCCGTGTCGGTGCGGGCCTTGCCAAAATACCGATCCTTGGCCGATCTTCGCCGTTGTGAGGTTGGCGTCGGTTCGACAGGGATGTTGGCGCAGGCCATGGTCTGCACGGCGCTGATGCAGGCGGGCGTGAGCGTCAGTGACGTCCACCTGGTGGAGGTGGGCGATGGCGCCCGGGCCCTGGCGGCACTGCGTTCGGGACGCGTGCAGGCGCTGTGCCATGCTGACCCGGTGATGTCCCGACTGGAGCGCCGGGGCGAGGTGCGGGTCGTCAACGACGCCCGCACCCTGGCGGGTACCCAGGCGCTGTTTGGTGGTGCCATGCCCGGCAGTTGCCTGGTGGCCCCGGTGTCTTTTCTGAATCAACGCGCCGACGAAGCCCAGGCGCTGGTGCATGCGGTGGTGCATGCCCTCAAGTGGCTGCAGACGGCGGCGCCGGCGGATATCGTCAAAATCGTGCCGCCGGATGACTTCATGGGCGATCGCAGCTTGTATCTGGCGGCGCTGGCGCGCATGCGCGAGGCCATGTCGCCAGACGGGCTCATGCCCGAAGGCGGGCCGGAGACATCTTTGCGCGCGCTGGGCCTGCTGGCCCCTGCGCTGGCGGCGCAGCGCCCCCATCTGGCTCGCAGTTTTACCCAGGAATTTGCTCTCAAGGCCAAGCAGAAATTCAGCGCCTGAGCAGCGCGGCCGTTCCGGGTTGCGGTACGCTGTCGCCCCGGCACCCTTGCACCACACGCCCACCCATGACGCTTCACCTTGCCCTTGCGCCCCTGCTTGCCCTGCTGGCAGGCATTCTTGTTCTGGTGTTTCCGCGACTGCTCAGCACCATCGTGGCGTTGTATCTCATCGTCATTGGCATTGCCGGCCTGTTGGGTGTGCAGCAGCTGCGGTTTTGATGGTATCCGCCCTGTGGGCGGATGCTTTCAGCGCCGCTTTGCCTTGGACGCCTTGCCCCCGCGCCTTGCCGGCGCCGACTTGCCCGTGGATTTCCTGGCCGGAGCGGCCCGGGTTTTGGATGCCGCGCGCACAGGCACATACATCACTATCTGCTGCCCGACCCGCAGGGCGGCGTTGGCTTTCAGGTCGTTCCAGTCGGCCACGCTCGCGGCACTGAGCCGGTGGCGCCGGGCGAGGCTCGCCACCGTGTCGCCCTTGCGGGCGCGCACAACGGTGCGGCGCGTCACGACTTCGGGGGTCAGGGCGATCTGTCCGTTGTCGGCCACCTTCTCCGTCACGTCGGTACGCAAGGTGGCCGATCGCGGCACGATCAGTGCCGAACCTGCCTTGACCAGCATGCGTGGGGGAATGCCGTTGACCTGGCGCAGATCCGATTCGTTCATGCCGACACGATTGGCCACTTCGCTCACGCTCATGGTGGAGGGCAGGGTCCAGACGGTCCAGCTGGCGTACTGCCCCTCGTTGTGGGCAGCGAAGTTGCGTTCAAACACCTTGGCGTTGTCCCAGGGCAGCAGGATCTGGGGTGTGCCAGCGGCCAGGATCACCGGCTTGTGCAGTGAGGGGTTCAGCGCCTTGAAGTCCTCCAGGCGCACGCCGGCCAGCCGTGCGGCCAGTTCCACGTCAATGTCACGGGTGATGTCCACCGTCTGGAAGTACGGGTGGTTTTCGATCAGGGGCAACTCGGTGCGAAACGCCTCCGGGTTGGCCACGATGTTTTTCACCGCCTGGAGCTTGGGCACATACAGGCGCGTTTCGGCCGGCATGGTCAGGTCGGTGTAGCGGGTGCCCAGGCCGGCTTTCTGGTTCCGTGCGATGGCGCGGCCCACGCTGCCCTCGCCCCAGTTGTAGGCGGCCAGCGCCAGATGCCAGTCGCCGAACATGCCGTGCAGTTTTTGCAGGTAATCGAGCGCGGCGCGGGTGGAGGCCAGCACATCGCGCCGGTCGTCGCGAAAGGCGTTCTGCTTGAGGTCGAAGTAGGTGCCCGTGGCGGGCATGAACTGCCACATGCCGGCGGCGCGTGCCGACGACACGGCCTGGGGGTTGAAGGCGCTCTCGATGTAGGGCAGCAGTGCCAGCTCGGTGGGCATGTTGCGGCGCTCGAGTTCCTCGACGATATGGAACAGGTACTTGCGCGAGCGCTCGGTCATGCGCTGCATGTATTCGGGGCGGCTGGCATACCACTGCTCGCGCTCCTGCACCAGATCGTGCTGCAGATCGGGCATGGCAAAGCCCCGGCGGATGCGGTCCCACAGGTCGGAGGGCGTGAACAGTGGCATCACCTGCTGGCCTGCGGCGCGTGCAGCTGCGATAGGCTGCAGGGGGCCGCCCGGAATGACGGGGGTGTGTGCAGGGTCCGCCGGTGTCGGTGTGGTGGGGGTGGTCGGGTGGCCGGCATCGGGGGCGGTGGCCAGCGGCGTGGCGCAGCCCGTGAGCCAGAGCAGACCCGCCAGGCAGGCAAGACGGAGAAGTTTCATCGAAAGTCGTTTTTCCAGGCGCGCAAGGCCGCCAGAACGGCCACGGCATCACGCGTATCGGTGGTTGGTGCAAAGCCTGCAGCGGCGGACGCCACGGCGCTCTCGCGGGTGCGCAGGAAGGGGTTGATGTTTCGCTCGAGATCGATGCGCGAGGGCAGGGTGGGATGGCCTTGGGCACGCAGTGTTTCGCAGCGGCTGAGGTACTGGAGCAGCGCAGCGTTGCCGGGTTCCACAGCGCGGGCAAATTTCAGGTTGGACAGTGTGTATTCATGGGTGCAGCAGACACGGGTATCACCGGGCAGCGCGGCGAGCCGATCAAGGGAGTCCAGCATTTGGGCTGGAGTGCCTTCAAAAAGACGTCCACATCCCCCAGAGAACAGCGTGTCGCCACAGAACAGCAGCGGCGCACCGTCCATCTGCGGACAGAAATAGGCGATGTGCCCGGCCGTGTGGCCCGGCACATCGAGCACCTCGAAGCCCAAGCCCAGCACATTGACCCGGTGGCCCTGTGCCAGCGGCGTGAACGGGGCCGGAATGGCTTCGCGCGCCGGGCCGTAAACCGCAGCACCGGTGACCTGACGCAGGGCATTCACACCCCCGACATGATCGGCATGGTGGTGCGTGACTAGAATGGCCTGCAATTGCAGACCTTGCTTTTGCAGGGCTTGCAGCACGGGCTCGGCCTGGCCGGGGTCCACCACCACGGCGTGGTGGTCATCGTGCAGCAGCCAGAGGTAGTTGTCGGTGAAGGCGGGTAAGGCGAGCAGGTTCATGAGCGCACAAATTATAGGTATGCACCAGTGGTTCGATTCTGCGCCCGGGCGCTACCTGCTCGCCTGGGAGCAGGCGCGCTTTGACGAAGCGGTGGCCGACGTGTTTGGCTACCACAGCCTGCAGATCGGCATGCCGCTGCTCGATGGCTTGCGTGCCAACCGCATGCCGCACCGCTGGCTGGCGCTCGACGCCCTGCAGACCCCTGAACCCGATGCCGGCCCGACACCGGACCTGCTGGCCCACGCCGTGGCGCTGCCTTTTCCCGACAACAGCCTGGACCTGGTGCTGCTGCCCCACACGCTCGAACTCAGCCACGACCCGCATGTGGCCCTGCGCGAGGTGGCGCGCGTGCTGGTGCCCGAGGGGCGCGTGGTGATCACCGGGCTCAACCCGATCAGCTTGTGGGGCCTGCGCCAGCAGCGCGTGCGCCTCTACCAGCGCCTGAGCGGCGGCCGTGGGCGCCTGTACCTGCCCGATGTGGGCGAGTTCATCAGTGCCTGGCGGTTGCGCGACTGGTTGCGTCTGCTCAACTTCGAGGTGGAGCCAGCCGATTACGGCTGCTATCGGCCGGCGGTGCGTTCCGAGCAGTGGATGCAGCGTTTCGCGTGGATGGAGCGCGTGGGCGAGCGGTGCTGGCCCATTCTGGGCGCGGGGTATTTCGTCGTGGGCGTCAAGCGCCTGCACGGCATGCGATTGATGGAACCTGCATGGCGTACCCACCGGCAGCGCGCAGCTGCGTCCGTACCGGTGGCACGCAATGCCACAGACATGACTTTGACCGACAGGAACAGCGAGTGAACCAGGTACAGATTTACACCGACGGGGCGTGCAAGGGCAACCCCGGGCCGGGCGGCTGGGGCGTGCTGCTGCGCTCGGGGCCCACCGAAAAAGAGCTTTTTGG
>JANJVG010000045.1 GCA_024710165.1 Burkholderiaceae bacterium | reverse complement strand
ATTTGGTATCGTTCTTCTCGGGTCAAGTGGGTATAGGTCATGGTGCAACGTTTGGGACTGGCCGGTCACAAAAATGCATCCTATGCACTCTTGGCCCAACTCGGTTTACTTGCGTTGCACTTCGTACTTGAATCCGCCATTGAAGGCTGGCCTGGGGTGATCGTCAGGACGCTTGAGCGCGTCTGTTCGGTGGGAGGGTTGCCGAACAGACCGGTCGGGCTCAATCCAGGGCGAGCTTTTGCTTGGCCACGACGTCCTTGTACACGGCCAGCTCTTCGCGCATCTGCTTGGCGAATGCCTCGGGGGTGTCGGCCATGATGATGGAGCCCGTTTCCTCGATGCGCTTGCGGATGGCAGGGTCTTGCACCACCTTGCGCACGGCGGCATTGATCCTGTCCACGACGTCCTTGGGCAGGCCCTTGGGGCCGATGATGCCGTAGTAGGCCATGCGGTTTACCGATTCCAGGCCCAGTTCCTTGAAGGTGGGCACATCGGGCAGGGCGGGCACGCGCTGGGGCGCTGCCACCACCAGGGCAGTGAGGCGCTTTTCCTTGATGAAGGGCAGGGCCGAGGGCAGGTTGTCAAAAATCAGCGGAACCTGGCCCGCCACGGCGTCGTTCAGTGCAGGGCCCGAGCCCCGGTAGGGCACATGCACCATGAAGGTCTGGGTGCTCAGCTTGAACATTTCCATCATCAGGTGCGTGATGCTGCCGTTGCCGGGCGACGCGTAAGAGTATTTGCCGGGTTCCTTTTTGACCGCGGCCAGCATGCCCTTGTAGTCCTGGAAGGGCAGCTTGGGGTGGGCCGCAATCACATTGGGCGTGGCGGCAATGTTGATGATGGGCGTGAAGTCGGTGGCGACGTTGTAGGGAATCTTGGGGTTGATGGCCGGGTTGGTGGCCGTGGTGGACACGGTGGCCATGCCCAGGTTGTAACCGTCGGGGGTGGCACGCGCGGTTTCGGCTGCACCAATGCTGCCGCCGCCACCGCCCTTGTTCTCCACCACCACCGGCTGGCCCAGCTCACGGCCCAGCGGCTCGGAAATGATGCGTGCAATCAGGTCGGTGGTGCCGCCTGCGGCAAAGGGCACGAGCAGGCGGATGGGCTTTTGCGGGTAGCCCTGTGCGTGGGCGGCGGTGCCGAGAAGAGCCAGCAGGCTCAGGGCCAGGGCGTTGCGACGGATCATGTGTTGTCTCCTGTTGTTGAAATGGGGAATCCGTAGGGGGCGAAGAGGCGCGCACACGCGCCTGCCTCAAAGAACCCTTTTGTCGCGCAGTGCAGCAATGGCTTGCGTGTTCAGGCCCAGCTCGGCCAGCACTTCATCGGTGTGCTGGCCCAGTGCGGGGGGAGCGTTGCGCAGGACGGGCGGCGTGCTGGACAGGCGCAGCGGGCTGGCCACGCCGGCGATCGTGCGGATGCCGTCGCCCGCCGCGCGGGGCAGCTCCACGCGCAGGCCGCGCGCCTTGACCTGGGCGTCGTCAAACGCCTGGGCAATGGTGTTGATGGGGCCGCAGGGCACGGCCTTGTCTTCGAGCAGCGCAATCCATGCGGCCGTGCTGCGCGTGCGCGTGACGGCTTCCATCATCGGGATCAGTTCGCTGCGGTGCTGCACGCGCAGCGTGTTGGTGGTGAAGCGGGCATCCACGGCCCAGTCTGGCTGGCCTGCGGCAGCGCAAAAGCGCTGGAATTGCCCGTCGTTACCAATGGCCAGCAGCATGTTGCCGTCGGCGGTGGGGAAGTCCTGGTAGGGCGCCAGGCTCGGGTGGCTGTTGCCCATGCGGCCGGGCGCCTGGCCCGTGGCCAGAAAGCCCGAGGCCTGGTTGGCCAGCACGGCCATGCCCACGTCGAGCAGGGCCATGTCGATGTGCTGGCCCTGGCCCGTGCCGGTGGTGGCGTTGTCGCGCACATGCAGCGCCGCCAGGATGGCGTTGCTGGCGTACATGCCGGTAAACAGGTCGATCACCGCCACGCCCACGCGCAGCGGGCCGCCGCCGGGCTCGGTGTCGGCGCGGCCGGTGATGCTCATCATGCCGGTCATGGCCTGCACCATGAGGTCGTAGCCGGCGCGCTCGGCATACGGGCCGTCTTGCCCGAAGCCGGTGACCGAGCAGTAAATGAGGCGCGGGTTGAGGGCGCGCAGGCTCTCGTGGTCCAGCCCGTATTGCTTGAGGCCCCCGACCTTGAAGTTCTCCACCACGATGTCGGCCTGCAGTGCCATCTGCTTGATGAGCGCCTGGCCCTCGGGCGTGGCCATGTCGATGGTGACCGAGCGCTTGTTGCGGTTGCAGGCCGTGAAATAGCTGGCCTGCGTGGTGTCGTTGCCCTCGGCGTCTTTCAGAAAGGGCGGGCCCCACTGGCGCGTGTCGTCACCCAGGCCGGGGCGCTCCACCTTCACCACATCGGCCCCCAGGTCGGCCAGCACCTGGGTGCACCAGGGGCCAGCGAGCACGCGGGAGAGGTCAAGTACCTTGATGCCCGCCAGGGCGCCAGCGGAGGAGGAGCGATTGGTCATGGATATCGGTTGCTATTGAGTTGATAGCTGCTAGCGCTTGCTGAATAAGCGCTAGAAGGCAAAAACACCGCAAATGCGGTGTTTTTGCGGTGGCTTGGGCCGTTTCAGCGTGCCTTAGTTGGCAAACGCTGCAATGCCCGTCTGCGCACGGCCCAGGATGAGGGCGTGCACATCGTGCGTGCCTTCGTAGGTGTTCACCACTTCCAGGTTCACCAGGTGGCGGGCCACGCCGAACTCGTCGCTGATGCCGTTGCCGCCCATCATGTCGCGCGCCATGCGGGCGATGTCCAGCGCCTTGCCGCAGCTGTTGCGCTTGATCAGCGAGGTGATTTCCACCACGTTCTGGTGCTCGTCCTTCATGCGGCCCACGCGAAGGCAGGCCTGCAGGCCCAGCGTGATTTCGGTCTGCATGTCGGCCAGCTTCTTCTGGATGAGCTGGTTGGCGGCCAGGGGGCGGCCAAACTGCTTGCGGTCCAGCGTGTACTGGCGTGCGGTCTGCCAGCAGAACTCGGCCGCACCCAGGGCGCCCCAGGCAATGCCGAAGCGCGCGCTGTTCAGACAGGTGAACGGGCCCTTCAAGCCCTGCACTTCAGGGAATGCGTTTTCTTCGGGCACGAACACGTCGTCCATCACGATTTCACCGGTGACCGAGGCGCGCAGACCCACCTTGCCGTGGATGGCGGGGGCGGTGAGACCCTTCATGCCCTTGTCCAGAATGAAGCCACGAATGGGGCCGACGGTGCCGCCTTCGGACACTTCCTTGGCCCAGACCACGAACACGTCGGCCACCGGGCTGTTGGTGATCCACATCTTGCTGCCCTTGAGCTTGTAGCCGCCGGCGGTCTTGAAGGCGCGGGTGGCCATGCTGCCGGGGTCGGAGCCGTGGTCGGGCTCGGTCAGGCCGAAGCAGCCGATGAATTCACCGCTGGCCAGCTTGGGCAGGTATTTCTGTTTTTGCGCCTCGGTGCCGAATTCGTTGATGGGCACCATCACCAGCGAGCTTTGCACGCTGGCCATGGAGCGGTAGCCCGAGTCCACGCGCTCGATTTCGCGCGCCACCAGGCCGTAGCTGACGTAGTTCAGGCCGGCGCCGCCGTACTGCGTGGGGATGGTGGGGCCGAGCAGGCCCAGTTCGCCCATCTCGCGGAAGATGGTGGTGTCCATCTTCTCGTGGCGGAAGGCTTCCAGCACGCGGGGGGCTAGCTTGTCCTGGCAATAGGCGGCGGCGGCGTCGCGGATGGCGCGCTCGTCATCGGTCAGTTGCTGGTCGAGCAGGAAGGGGTCGTTCCACTGGAATGCGGCGTGGGCCATGGGGTGTCTCCGGTTGCAAATGAGGAAGGTGGGCGGACATGCAAAGGATGCATGTTTTGCGTTCGGATGCCATCGTAGGCGCCATGTGCCATACGGTGCAAGCGAGTTCTTTTCATTCAGAAATGCGTTTTTGGAATGTATGAAATACTGTGGCTGGTGGCGCGCCCTGGCGGGCGCGCCGGTGGCCCGTTCATCCGGAGTTCCTATTCAGCATGCGCCGCAACATCCCCTCCACCCAGGCCCTGGCCTGCTTCGAAGTCGCCGCCCGGCACGAGAGCTATACGCGCGCCGCGCAGGAGCTGTCGCTCACGCAAAGCGCGGTATCGCGCCAGATCATTGCGCTGGAAGAGTTTCTGGGCGTGCAGCTGTTCCGCCGCACGCGCCACGGCGTGGTGCTGACGCCAGCGGGCGCGCACTACGGCCGCCAGGTCGCGCGCTGGCTGCAGGGCCTGGAGCGTGACACGCTCGACGTGATGGCCCACCAGGGCGAGGGCGGCACGCTGTCGCTGGCGGCGGTGCCCACGTTTGCCACGCGCTGGCTCATCCCGCGCCTGCCCCGGCTGGCGCAGCAGCACCCGGACATCGTGGTGCACATTGAAACGCAGACGCGCCCCTTTCTGTTTGCCGACACCACCTTCGACGCCGCGCTCTATGCCGGCACGGCCGAGCAGGTGGCCAACTGGCCCGGCATCCAGGCGCAATGGCTCATGAACGAGGATGTGGTGCCCGTGTGCAGCCCCCGCCTGCTGGAGGCCGCCGCCCAGCGGGGCCGGGGGCGGGCCTACCAGACCGTGCCGCCCGGCGCGCTGGCCAGCCTGCCGCTGCTGCAGCAGAGCACGCGCCCCTATGGCTGGCGCCAGTGGTTCGAGGCCATGGGCGTGGAGGCGCCCAAGGCCCTCGACGGCCCGCGTTATGAGCTGTTCTCCATGCTGGCCGAGGCCGCCACCCACGGCATGGGCGTGGCGCTGATCCCGCCCCTGCTGATCGAGGCCGAACTGGCGCGCGGCGAACTGGTGGTGGCGTGCTCGCGGCCTCTGCGCGGCGAGCGCAGCTACTACCTCATCAGTCCGGCGCAACCGCAGCCGCCGGTGCTGGCCGCCTTCAGCGCGTGGCTGGCTGACATGGCCCGCCAGGGCGGGCACCAGCCCGAAATGGCTGACTGACAGGGGTTCTCCCTAGGACGGATGCCGCGCCCTTGTGGGCACCATGGGCGCGTGGGCCGTGCCCGGTTCGCGCCGGTATTGACGTTGCAGTGCCATGGCGCAACCCCCGCCGCCTGCATTCATCCACCTGCCTGGAGTCACGCCATGAACACCTACCATGCCCCCCAGTTCGACCCCACCGTGGACGAGCTCGAAACACTCAAGCAGCTGGAAATGGGCAAGCTGGTGAGCACGCCCCAGGCCCTGAAGGAGCACCTCTCGGGGCGCCTGTACGAGCGTGGCTACATCGGCAAGAACAGTTCGGGCCAGCTGACCATCACCGACATGGGCCGCGCCCTGATCCGGCGCCAGGACAACTGAGGAGCGCCTGCGCACCGCGGGGTCCGTGCCGTGCACGGTGTGTGCCTTATCCTGTGCGGCTGATCAATGGACTAGAAAAAACCGTGCGCCCCTCGCTTGCCTTTCGCAAGGCCCTGTGCATCGCCACCCTGGCGGTGCTGGGCCTGCTGCTGCAGGGCTGCAGCGCCGTCAGGCTGGCCTACAACCAGGTGCCGCACCTGGCGTACTGGCAGCTTCACCGCTACCTCGACCTTTCGGAGCCCCAGAGCGACCGTGCGCTCGGCGAACTGGGCCAGTTGCACCAGTGGCACCGCGAAACCATGTTGCCCCGGCATGCCGAACTGCTGCAGCAGGTGCAGCAGCAACTGGCCGCGCCGGTGTCCTCCGCCCAGGCCTGCCGCACCTACGAAGATGTGCGCGTGCAGCTCGAAGCGGTATGGGCCCAGGCCGAGCACCAGCTGGTGTGGCTGGCATCGCAGCTCACCGATGCCCAGATCCGCAACCTTGAAAAGCGGCAGGCGGAAAGCAACGATGGCTGGAAAAAGCAATGGCTCGACCTGACGCCCGAGCAGCTGCGCGAGCAACGCTACAAGCAACTCCTGTCGCGTGCCGAAACCTTCTATGGCACGCTGCCAGAGCCGCCCAGGGCGGCGCTGCGCGCCTTCATCGCCCAGTCCTCCTTCGACCCGCAGCGCAGCTACGCTGAACGCCTGCGCCGGCAGAAGGACCTGGTCCAGGTGCTTCGGCTCATCGCCATGGACCGTGCCGACACCGAGCGCAACCGGGCACTGCTGCGTGGCTACCGCGCGCGCTTCAACGCATCGCCCGACGCGGCCTACCAGCGCTATGCGCAGACCCTGCTGGAACAGAACTGCGAAGGCTTCGCGCGCATGCACAACGCCATGGCGCCAGCGCAGCGCATGAAGGCCGTGCAGTCGCTCAAAGGGTACGAGCAGGACTTTCTGGTGCTGGCCGCGCAGTGATGCGGCTGCCTGATTTTGCGGCAGTGCAACACAAACCCTTGTGCGCCGCGCACTTGCGCAAGGCTTTCCCCCGCAGGCCACGGGTTGTCCACAGGTTTGTCCCTGTGAATTGGGGAGAACCGGTGGCGGGCAAGCCGCAAAACTGGAAAAAACAAGAAGGCCGGTCGCTCGTGGAAGTAGCCAGTGAGGTGGCGTGAGGTAAAGAAAAACCCGCTACACCGATGAGATGTAGCGGGTTTGTCAGTTTCTGATGCTGTCTGAAACCATCAGATGGTGCCCGGGGCCGGAATCGAACCGGCACGCCTTGCGGCGGGGGATTTTGAGTCCCCTGCGTCTACCAATTTCACCACCCGGGCGGGAATTCATGAAGACCCAAATTATGGCACAGTAGGGCCATGAACTATCCGACGATTGAAGATGCGGTGGGTCGCACGCCGCTGGTGGCGTTGCAGCGCATTGGTGCCCGTGAGAACACTGAGCGTGGCAACGTCATTCTGGGCAAGCTCGAAGGCAACAACCCCGCCGGTTCGGTAAAAGACCGTCCCGCGTTGTCGATGATCCGGCGCGCCGAAGAGCGCGGTGACATCCGGCCGGGTGACACGCTGATCGAGGCCACCTCGGGTAACACCGGCATTGCGCTGGCGATGGCGGCTGCCATCAAGGGCTACCGCATGGTGCTGGTGATGCCGGAAGACCTGTCCATTGAGCGCGCGCAGACCATGAAGGCCTTTGGCGCCGAACTGATGCTGACCCCCAAGAGCGGCGGCATGGAACTGGCCCGCGATCTGGCCATGACCATGCAAAAGCGTGGTGAGGGCAAGGTGCTCGATCAGTTTGCCAACCCGGACAACCCGCGCATCCATTACGAGACCACTGGCCCTGAAATCTGGGAGCAGACGGGCGGGCGTATCACGCACTTCGTCAGTGCCATGGGCACCACGGGCACCATCACCGGCGTCTCGCGCTTCCTCAAGGAGAAGAACCCCAACGTGCTGGTGATCGGCGCGCAGCCGCAGGAGGGCTCGCGCATCCCGGGTATCCGCAAGTGGCCCGAGGAATACCTGCCTGCCATTTACGACCCCAAGGCGGTGGACGAGCTGGTGCTGGTGAGCCAGGACGATGCCGAAGACATGTGCCGCCGTCTGGCGCGCGAAGAGGGCATCTTCGCCGGCATCTCGGCCGCTGGGGCCTGCTGGGTGGCGCAGCAGATTGCGCTGCGCGAGCGCGATGCGCACATCGTCTTTGTCGTGTGCGACCGGGGCGACCGCTACCTGTCCACCGGCGTTTTTCCGGCTTGAAGCAAAATTGACCTCTGGTGCTTATCCAATAAGCGCCTGAAGCTATCAAAATACTAGCAATGCACTACGAAACCCGCTTTTGCAGCCACTGCGGCACGCCGCTCGCGCTGATCACCCAGACGGAAGACAGCGGCGACGTTCAGCGCCTGCGCTGCCCCGCCTGCGGCTGGACGCACTGGAACAACCCCACCCCCGTGCTTGCTGCCATCGTCGAGGTGGATGGCAAGGTGCTGCTGGCGCGCAACGCCGCGTGGCCGGTGAAAATGTTCGCGCTGATCACCGGCTTCATGGAGGCGGGCGAATCGCCGCAAGAGGGCATTGCCCGCGAGGTGAAGGAAGAGACCAACCTCGATGTGGTGTCTTGCTCGCTTGTGGGGGCCTATGAATTCTTGCGCATGAACCAGGTCATCATTGCCTACCATGTGGTGGCTGAGGGGCAGGTGCGGCTGTCGCCCGAGTTGGTGGACTACCGCCTGTTCGACCTGCACGAGCTCAAATGCTGGCCCGCGGGCACGGGTTACGCGCTGGCCGACTGGCTGCGCACGCGCGGGCACGAGCCGGTGTTCTTCACGGCAGAGGAAAATGCCGAACGCCGCCGGGGGCTGGACCAGCCGCCCGCCAAGGACTGACACCATGCAAATCCACAAAGAAATCGACACGCGCGGGCTCAACTGCCCCCTGCCCATCCTGAAAGCCAAGAAGGCCCTGGCCGACATGCAGAGCGGCGAACTGCTCAAGGTTCTGGCCACCGATGGCGGCTCGCTGCGCGACTTTCAGGCCTTCGCCAAGCAGACCGGCAACGAGCTGGTGGAGCAGCAGACGGTGGGTGAGGAGTACATCCACGTCTTGCGCCGCCGCTGAGGGTAGGGCCGCTTTGCTACTGCGCGGGCCGATCCCGGGTCTGCGCTCCTCGCCGTACGCCAGTACGGCTGCGGTGCTCTACCCACGCTCAGCCCGCTCGCTACGCAAATCGGCCCCACCTTGGAGCGTTGGGGGTGGACTGCTTGCACCAAGCCGCAGCGGACTCGGTGCAGAAATTCAAAGACTCAGCGTTTTGAGATATTCCCGGAACGATGCCCCCACCTCCGGGTGCTGCAGGGCCAGTTCCACGGTGGCCTCCAGAAAGCCTTCCTTGCTGCCGCAGTCGTAGCGCTTGCCCTCGTACTGGAAGGCGTACACGGCCTCGTGCGCCATCAGGCGGGCGATGGCGTCGGTGAGCTGGATCTCGCCGCCCGCGCCCTTGGGCTGGTTGCGGATTTCCTCGAAGATGGCCGGGGTGAGGATGTAGCGGCCCGCCACGCCCATGCGCGAGGGGGCAGCCTCGGGTGCAGGCTTTTCAACGATGCGCTGCACGCGCATCAGCGGGCCACCGGCCGGTTCGCCGGCGACGATGCCGTAGCGGCGCACCTGGTCCTGCGGCACCTCCTGCACGGCCAGCAGCGAGCGGCCCTGCTGGCGGAAGGCCTGGGCCATTTGCGCGAGCACGGGCGTGCCGCCGCGCGGACCGATCATCAGGTCGTCGGCCAGCAGCACGGCGAAGGGTTCGTTGCCCACCAGCGGCTCGGCGCACAGCACGGCGTGGCCCAGGCCCAGCGAGCGGTGCTGGCGCACGTAGGCGCAGTCCATGTCGTCGGGCTGCACCGATCGCACCAGGGCCAGCAGTTCATGCTTGTGGGCGGCCTCCAGCTCGTTTTCCAGCTCGTAGGCGGTGTCGAAATGGTCTTCAATGGCGCGCTTGCTGCGGCCAGTGACGAAGATCATGTGGCGGATGCCGGCCGCATAGGCCTCTTCCACGGCGTACTGGATCAGCGGCTTGTCCACCACAGGCAGCATCTCTTTGGGCGATGCCTTGGTGGCCGGCAGGAAGCGCGTGCCCAGGCCCGCGACGGGGAAAACGGCCTTGCGGACGGGGGCTTGGTGCATGGTGTTTGCTCCTTAAAAATGAGCTGCTGGCGCTTGTGGGTCAATGAATTTGAATGGTTTTATATGGCGGATTCAAGTACGAAGTGCAACGCAAGTAAACCGAGTTGGGCCAAGAGTGCATAGGATGCATTTTTGTGACCGGCCAGTCCCAAACGTTGCACCATGACCTATACCCACTTGACCCGAGAAGAACGATACCAAATC
>JANJVG010000033.1 GCA_024710165.1 Burkholderiaceae bacterium | reverse complement strand
CTGCGCAAGCCAGCAGCGCCCTCCCCCGCCGCTGGCTCGCTCACATCACAACGGCGTCGCCCGTCAGAATGCCACCCTCACCCCCACCGTCACATTGCGCCCCATCAAAGGCGCGGCGGTCTTGATGAAGGAGGTGTGGGCATAGGCCAGCCGGTCCGTCAGGTTGTTGCCCTTCAGATACACCTGCCAGAGCGTGCCATTGGTCTGGCCGCTGTAGCTCACGCCCAGGTTCAGCATGCCGTAGCCGGGTGTGGGCTGCTCGAAGGCGGCCACGCGGGTCTGGCGGGCCACTTGCAGCCATTCCACCTGGCCTTGCCAGGCGTTCCAGGTGGCGTCCAGGCGCAGGCCGGCGCGGGCCGGGGGGATGCGGGGGAGCAGGCTGCCGTCCTGCAGGCGGGCGCGCACGGCGTCGCCGAACAGGGTGAGGCCCACGTGGTTGTTCAGGCGCTGGCGCACCTGGGCTTCGATGCCGGTGAAGGTGGCGTTTTGCTGGGCGTATTGCAGCAGTTGCAGGCCGTCCAGCTCGTCCAGCGTGGTGCCGTGGATGTAGCCGTTGATGCGGTTGCGAAACACGCTCACGCCGAAGGTGGTGTCGCCGCTGGTCTTGCGCAGGCTCAGGTCGATGTTGTTCGACGTTTCCGCACGCAGGCTGGCGTCGCCGCGTTCGTAGGTGGCTGTGGCCATGTGCAGGCCGCGGGCGTACAGCTCTTCGGGCGTGGGGGCGCGGCTGGCGCGGGTGAGGCTGGCGCCTAGCTGGTAGCCGGGGCGGAACTTCCACACCGCGCCCAGCGATGCCGAGGTGCCGTTGTGGCTGCGCTCGGTGCCGCTGGTTTCGGCTTCGGCCGTCTGGCGGTCGTGGCGCAGGGCGGCTTCAAAGCGCCAGTCGCCCCAGCGGTATTCCTCCAGCGCGAACAGGCCGGCGCGGCGCGTGGTGGTGGGCTGGATGTAGGCCTCTTCGCCCTCGGCGGCAAAGCGGCGTTGCGATGCCTGCACGCCGAGCATGCCGCGCCAGCCGGCCACGGGTTCGTGCTGCAATTCCAAGCGGGCGCTGTGGGCCTTGTTCTTGAAGGTGGTGACGGGGGTGCCGTCTTCCACCTCGTCGTGCGCGTAGTCGGTGATGCCGGCGCGCAGGCGCAAGGCGGTGAAGCCTGGCATGGGGTTGCGCAGCTCGCCCCGGATGTCCAGGCGCTCGCTGCGCAAGTCCACCACGGGCACGTCGCCGTGTTCGCCCTCGCCGCCGTGGTCGTGGCCGTCGTCCTCGCCGTGGCTGCCGCAGTGCAGGTGGTTGCCGTGGGTGTGGCAGCCTTCAAAGCCGTGGTTGTGGCCCGGTAGGCCGTATTTGGCGGTCTGGCGGGTGTAGGCGGCACCCAGGTAGCCACGCTCGCCCACCCAGGATATGCCCACGCTGCCGGTGTCGGTGCGGTTGAAGCTGCCGGGCACCTTGCGGTCCACATGGCCGTCGTGCAGCCAGCCGGGGCCCACGCGGTAGTCGGCGGCGTCGCGTGCCACGCCTTCCACGTGCACGGCCAGGTTACCCGTGCCGCCGGTGAGCGAGAACACGCCCGCCTTCTCGCTGGCGCCGCTGTTGGCGCGCAGCTCCAGGCTGCCTTTGTAGCCCTTGGCGGGCACGGCGGTGGGCACCTTGCCGTCGAGCACGTTGACCACGCCGCCCACGGCGCCGTCGCCATGCACCAGGGCCGAGGGGCCGCGCAGCACCTCGATCTGGGTGGCGAGCAGGGGCTCGGCGACCACGGCGTGGTCGGGGCTGAGGGTGGAGGCGTCGTGCAGCTCGGCGCCGTCGCTCAGCACCTTGACGCGCGGGCCGTCCATGCCCCGGATGATGGGGCGGCTGGCCCCGGCGCCGAAGTGGCTGCTGGTGATGCCGGGCTCTCCGGCCAGGGTTTCGCCCAGCGTGGCCTCGCGGCGCTGCACGAGTTCGTCGCCTTCGAGCACGCTGGCGGGGGTGGTCATGTCGCTGGCGCCCAGTTGCAGGCCGCTGGCAGAGACGGTCACATCGGGCAGGCTGGGGGCCGGGGTTTCATTCTGGGCCTGGGCGATGCTGGCAGCGGCCAGCACGGCGGCCAGGGCCACGGGGCGCAGGGCGGGGGCGAACGGGGTTGCGGTGTGTTGTTGCATGGAAAGGTGTTCTGCGGATGCGGCACGGCAGGCGCCGCGCCGGCCCGCCAGATGCGGGCGCGCGAACGCCATGGCCATGCCACGGTTTCAAGCGAAATTGGCCTCTAGCGCTTATTCATCAAGCGCTAGCAGCTATGAATTCAGGAGTAATTTGATGCGATGCGGCGGGCCGGAGCCCGTCACCCCAGCGCCCGCAGGGGCGGCCCCCGGGCGTGGAACAGCGCCACATGGCGTGGCGCAGTGCCCGTGGCTTGCCAGGGCGCGGGCAGCGCGACGGGCGGCGTGGGCGGCAGGGCCTGGGGCGCGCCCAGGGCGGCGTCGGCCAGCGCGAGCTGGTCGAGCAAGAGGCAGTCCACCGGCGCGTGCTGGGCCAGCAGGGGGGGCAGGAAGGTGCTGGCGCCGTGCGCTGTGCTGTCGTGGGCGTGCCCTTCATCGTGCCCATGGCCGGCATGCACCCCGGCCAGCGGCAGGGCGTGCGCCACCTGGTGCATGCGCCCCAGCGACGGCACCCACACCAGGGCCAGGGCAAGCCACAGCACTGTTGCCCAAGGCAACCGGTAAACGCGGGTGGGCCGCATGGGCATCAGTGCGCGTGCTTCATGCCGCAGTATTTGCCAATGGCCAGGTTTTTGCAGGCAGCCTGCAGTTGCTTCATGCAGGCGTCATAGCCTTTGCCGGATTCGAGGCACTTGGCGGCGGCGTCGTGTGCGGCGGCCATGGCGCGGTGGCGTTCGATGTCGGCCTTGGTTTCTTTGTCGGAATGGCTTTGTGCCTGCGTCAGCGTGGTGGCCAGCAACAGTGGCACAAGGGCCAGGGTGGTCAGGGTTCTCTTCATGCAGCAGCTCCTTTCGAGGGTGCAGAGTATGCAGGTTTCTACACCGCACGGACCATGCCGGGCAGGCGGCGCCCTGGAGCTTGTGGGTCAATGGGCTTTCAGGAAGCGGGTGAAAGTTTTGCGGAACTTGACCACCTTGGGGCCGACCACGTAGGCGCAATATCCCTGCAAGGGGTTTTTGGCGTAGTAGTCCTGGTGGTAATCCTCGGCAGGCCAATAGTTGTGCAGGTGCTGCACTTCGGTGGTGATGGGTGCGCCAAACAGCTTGTCTTGCGACATCTCCCGGATGAGGTCGTGCGCTACCTGTGCGTGTGCCGGGTCTTCGACATAGATGCCGCTGCGGTACTGCGTTCCGACATCATTGCCCTGACGGTTGAGCGTGGTGGGGTCGTGCGTGGCAAAAAAGATCTCCAACAGCTCGCGCACGGTGATGACGGCAGGGTCAAACCGGAGCCGCACCACCTCGGCGTGGCCAGTCGCGCCGGTGCAAACCTGCTCGTAGCGGGGGTGCAGCACCTTCCCGTTGCAATAGCCGCTCTCTACGCTGGTGATGCCACGCACCTCCTGGAACACGGCATGGGTGCACCAGAAACACCCGCCGCCAAGGGTGAGGGTGGACAGCGGGGGCGAAGGGGTCGTGCTGTTCTGGGCCATGGTGTGGTGGGTTGCGCTGGAATCAGAGGGTGGGGTTTGCGGCGAGGACAGCCCGGACGGGCTGGCATGACCGCCTGTTTCAGTCAGCAAAGCGGTGGCTGTGGCTCGGTGTGCTTGAACATCCGACACGGGCATACGGTGCTTTTTGGGTACTGGCTTGAACCGGGTCAGGGGCCGGTCCAGGGGCTGACCTGGACCATGACGGGGTCGTTGGCGTGCCCGGTCAGCATGTCGCGCACACGGTCTTGCCACAGGTGCGCAAAGCGCTCCTGTTCAGCGTCGCTGACCTGCCCTGCCACGGCCCGGGGCATCAGGGTCTGGAGTTCGTCCGACCAGGGCACGACCGAAGCGTCCAGCCGTACCTGCACAGCCTTGCCCGTGTCCTTGCGGCGCAGTCCCAACACGCCTTCCATGGGGATTTCGAAGGTCAGAAGCTGGTGGCGCGAGAAGCGATGCGCCCCTCCGATGCCCTGAAACCCGGTTTCGGGCGCAGCGCCGGTGACCAGCTGCGCCACAGTGGCCATTACGCCCGTCACGCCGCGGTCACGGGCGTTGCGCATGAACACCTCGATCTCGCCACGCACCGGCAGCGCGCGGCCGTACAGGGCGCGCAGGCCGTGCAGCACCATCAGCCAGGCCCCGGCCACCGTGGGGCATGAATGCCCGGACAGGCGCACGGCATCTGCAAAGCGGTATTCGATGATGCCGCCCTGCGCAGAGCCCAAAAAGCGGGCCAGCGGGTCACACACCGTGATGGCGGGAGCATCCGCAAAGAAGGCGGGCATGCCCGAGTGGACTGCTCGCGTGATCATTGCACCTGCTCCGCTGCCACCCGCTGTCCCGAAGACGCCGGAGCGGGCGACTGTGCTTGCAAGAAGTTCATGGGGTGGTTCCTTGGGGTGTGCTCTTGTGTGCAGGTTCGTCAGTTTTTCACAAAGTCGATTCCATGGAGCGTGGTCCGGTCTTGTGCGGTGCCCTGCGGCACCCATTACGCCAGATGCCCTGGTGCCGCTTTCGGGGGGCGATTGACCCTGCCAGGGGGCTTTGCTATATTACTAACCAGTCAGTCAGTAACAAGCCCCGTGCCCACCTCCCCTCCCCTGTCTCCCGCATCGTCCAGACGCGAACGCCGCAAGGAAGCGCGCCCCGGCGAATTGCTTGAAGCGGCGCTCGACCTTTTTGTCGAGAAGGGCTATGCCGCCACCAAGGTGGACGAGGTGGCAACGCGCGCGGGCGTGTCCAAGGGCACGCTGTTCTTGTACTTTCCCAGCAAGGAAGAGTTGTTCAAGGCCGTGGTGCGCGAGAGCATCGTGGGGCGCTTTGGTGAATGGAGCCAGGAGCTGGCGCAGTTTCAGGGCAGCACGGCCGATATGCTGCGCTACAGCTTCACCACCTGGTGGGAGCGCATCGGCTCGACCCGCGCCTCGGGCATGACCAAGCTCATGCTCAGCGAGGCCGGCAACTTCCCCGAGCTCACGCAGTTTTACCAGCGCGAGGTGATCGAACCCGGCCAGCAACTCATCCGCAGCGTATTGCAGCGCGGTATCGAGCGTGGCGAGTTCCGCACCGTGAACATGGATTACGCCGTCTACGCCGTGCTGGCACCGATGATTTTTCTGATGCTCTGGAAGCACTCTATCGGTGCCTGCGTGCCCGATGCGCAGAACTTCGATCCCGAGGTCTATATTCAGTGCCAGGTAGATCAGTTGCTGAACGGCCTGCTGATACGCCCATCCCCTTCCCCCACACCCCCACCGGTCTGATCCCATGAAACGCTGGATTCCCTGGACGGCTGCGACCGTCGTCATCGTGCTGATCGCGGCCGGGGCATGGCGAGCGATGGCTGCGCGCCAGGCACAGCAGCAGGCACTGTCCACCACGGTTCAGGCCGGACCGGTGGTGATGGAGATCGCCCCCGGCGAGATCACACCCGTGCGCCGCCAGAGCCTGGTGCTGGCGGTGCCGGTGTCGGGCTCGTTGCGCGCGGTGCAGTCGGCCACCATCAAGGCGCGCGTGGCCGGGGAACTGCAGGGCCTGCAGCTGCGTGAGGGCGACAGCGTGCGCGCCGGCCAGGAGGTGGGGCGCATCGACCCCACCGACTCCAACGCCCGCCTGCGCCAGGCGCAACAGCAGGCCGATGCCGCCAAGGCGCAGGCGCAGATCAGCCAGCGCCAGTTGGACAACAACCGCGCGCTGGTGGATCAGGGTTTCATCTCGCGCACCGCGCTCGACACCTCGCAAGCCAACCTCAATGCA
This sequence comes from Burkholderiaceae bacterium, assembly GCA_024710165.1. Taxonomy (GTDB): domain Bacteria; phylum Pseudomonadota; class Gammaproteobacteria; order Burkholderiales; family Burkholderiaceae_C; genus Simplicispira. The sequence continues at coordinate 32,059 of JANJVG010000033.1, read as the reverse complement.
GCCCAGGCCTCATACCAGGCCGCCCTGGCGGCCGCCGACGTGGCGCGCAAGGCGCTGGCCGACACGGTGTTGCGCAGCCCGATCACCGGCTTGGTGGCCCAGCGCCTGGTGCAGAACGGCGAGCGTGTGGCCGTCGAGGCGCGCATTCTGGAGGTGGTGGATCTCTCGCGCCTGGAGCTCGAAGCGCTGCTGGCCCCCGCCGACTCGGTGGCCGTGCGCGTGGGCCAGAAGGCCCGTTTGAGCCTGGAAGGCCATAGCGAGCCGCTGCAGTCCACGGTGGTGCGCATCAGCCCCAGCGCGCAGGCGGGCAGCCGCACGGTGCCGGTGTACCTGGCTGTGACGCCGCCCACGGGCGGGCCCGCACTGCGCCAGGGCCTTTTCGTACAGGGCGAGCTTGACGTGGGCACGGCCGACTTGCTGACGGCGCCGCTGGACGCCGTGCGCACCGACAAGCCCGCACCCTATGTGCAGGTGGCCGACAACGGCCGCGTGGTGCACCGGGCCGTGCGCACCGGCCAGCGCGCGCAGGTGGACGGCCAGACCGTAGTGGCCATCGAGGGTGTGCCCGAAGGCGCACTGGTGCTGGCCGGGCGCGTGGGCGCCCTGCCCGAAGGCACGGCGCTGCGCCTGCCCGGCAGTGGCCCCGCCCCGGCGGCCAGCACGGCCGCCGCCCCACACTGACCGCCAGGACTTCGCAGCATGTGGTTTACCAAGGTCAGCCTGAAGAATCCGGTGTTCGCCACCATGGTCATGCTGGCCTTTGTGGTGCTGGGCATTTTTTCGTACCAGCGCCTGAAGGTGGACCAGTTCCCCGAGATCGACTTTCCGGTGGTCGTGGTCACGGCCGACTACCCCGGCGCCTCTCCCGAGATCGTCGAGAGTGAAGTCACCAAGAAAATCGAGGAAGGCGTCAACTCCATCGCCGGCATCAATGCCCTGACTTCGCGCAGCTATGAAGGTTCGGCGGTCGTCATCATCGAGTTCCAGCTCCACATCGACGGGCGCAAGGCCGCCGAGGACGTGCGCGAGAAGGTCGCCACCATCCGCACGCTGCTGCGCACTGAGGTCAAAGAGCCACGCGTGCTGCGTTTTGACCCGGCGAGCCGCCCGGTGTGGTCGCTGGCGGTGCTGCCTGATGGGGACGAAGCCACGCGCCAGAGCGCCGTGGAGCTGACCACCTGGGCCGACCAGACGCTCAAAAAGCGCCTGGAAAACGTGCGCGGCGTGGGCGCCGTGACGCTGGTGGGCGCCACACGGCGCGAGATCAACATCTACCTCGACCCCAAGGCGCTCGAAGCCTTCGGCATCACGCCCGAGCAGGTGGCGCAGGCCGTGCGCAACGAAAACCAGGACCTGCCGCTGGGCGCCATCCGCTCGCTCGACCAGGACCGCGTGGTGCAGATCGACGCGCGCATGGAACGGCCCGAGGACTTCGGCAGGATCATCGTGGCACGCAAAGGCCAGGGAGCCACCGGTCAAGCCGGCGGAGGCGCGCCGGTGCGTGTGGACCAGCTCGCCCGCGTGCAGGACGGCCCGCAGGAGGTAGAAAGCCTGGCGCTCTACAACGGCCAGCGCACGCTGCTGATGTCGGTGCAGAAGGCCCAGGGCGAGAACACCATCGAGGTGGTCGATGGCCTCAACGACGCCGTGCAGGCGCTGCGCAAGGAGCTGCCCCCGGGCGTACGGCTAGAGACGATTGGCGACAACTCGCGCCCCATCCGGGTGGCGGTGGACAACGTGCGCCAGACGCTGATCGAGGGCGCCATTCTTACCGTGCTCATCGTCTTTTTGTTCCTGAACTCCTGGCGTTCCACCGTGATCACGGGCCTCACGTTGCCGATTGCACTGATCGGCACCTTTCTGTTCATGAACATGTTCGGCTTCACCATCAACATGATCACGCTGATGGCGCTGAGCCTGTGCGTGGGCCTGTTGATCGACGACGCCATCGTGGTGCGCGAGAACATCGTGCGCCATGTGCAGATGGGCAAGGGCAGCTACCAGGCGGCCATGGACGGCACGCAGGAGATCGGCCTGGCCGTGCTGGCGACCACGCTGTCGATCGTGGCGGTGTTCCTGCCCATTGGTTTCATGGGCGGCATCATCGGCAAGTTCTTCCACGAGTTCGGCATCACCATCGTGGCGGCGGTGCTGATCTCGATGTTTGTCAGCTTCACGCTCGACCCCATGCTGTCGAGCATTTGGGAAGACCCGAGCATTCACACCCATGGGAAGAAGCTCAAACCCGTCACTTTCTATGACAAGACCATCGGCCGTGTGACCGGCTGGTTCGACCACGCCACCGACGCACTGGTCGAGACGTACCAGCACATTCTGCGCTGGTCACTGGTGCACAAGCTGGCCACGCTGGCCATGGCGGCGGGCATTTTTGTGCTCAGCGTGGTCATGGTTCCGCTGCTGGGCACCGAGTTCGTGCCCAAGGCCGATTTCTCTGAGACTTCCATCAACTTCTATGTGCCCGTGGGCGCATCCATTGAAGCCACCGAGTCCAAGACCCGCCAGGTCGAGGCCGTGGTGCGCAGTCTGCCCGAGGTGCGCTACACGCTGTCGACCATCAACACCGGCAGCACGCAGGGCAAGATTTACGCCAGCGTCTATGTGCGCCTGGTGGACCGCAAGGACCGCCAGCGCAGCGTGGACGAGATGTCGGGCGTGCTGCGCGAGCGTCTGCGGCAGATTCCGGGCATCACGGTCACGCACGTGGGCCTGCTCGACCCGGTGGGCGGGCAAAAGCAGATCGAATTCTCATTGCAGGGCCCCGACCTGCAGGAGCTGGCACGGCTGACGCGCGCCGTTCATGAAAAAATCCGCGACATCCCGGGCCTGGTGGACCTCGATTCGAGCGTCAAGCCCGACAAGCCGGTCATCGCCGTGGACGTGCGCCGCGATGCGGCCTCCGACCTCGGCCTGTCGGTCGCGCAGATGGCCGCCTCGCTGCGCACCCTGATCGCCGGCCAGACCGTGGGTAACTGGCGCGCCCCCGACGACCAGACCTACGACGTGAACGTGCGCCTCGCCCCCGAGGCGCGCAACACGCCGCAAGACCTGGAACGCCTGCCCTTCGCGCTGACCGGCACCGATGGCTCCAGCCGCATCGTGCGCCTGAACCAGGTGGCCAGCGTGCGCGAAGCCACCGGCCCGAACCAGATCAACCGGCGCGACCTCACGCGCGAAGTGGCCGTGAACGCCAACGTGCACCACCGCTCGGCGGGCGAGGTGTCGGCAGACATCCGCAAGGTGCTCGACGGCATGGCCTTCCCGCCCGGCTACCGCTACCAGTTCGGCGGCTCGACCAAGAACATGCAGGAATCCTTTGGCTACGCCATTTCGGCGCTGATGCTGGCGGTGGTGTTCATCTACATGATCCTGGCCAGCCAGTTCAAGAGCTTCGTGCAGCCGCTGGCGCTGATGACGGCGTTGCCGCTCACGCTCATCGGCGTGGTGCTGGCGCTGCTGATGTTCGGCTCGTCGCTGTCGATGTTCTCCATCATCGGCGTCATCATGCTCATGGGGCTGGTGACCAAGAACGCCATTTTGCTGGTCGACTTTGCCATCCGCGCCCGTGAAGACCACACCGGCGAGGATGGCCAGCCCGTGGCCGGCATGTCGCGCCACGACGCCCTGCTGATGGCCGCGCGCGTGCGGTTGCGCCCCATTCTGATGACCACGCTGGCCATGATCTTCGGCATGGTGCCGCTGGCCTTTGCCCTCAGCGAAGGCTCGGAGCAACGCGCGCCCATGGGCCAGGCGGTGATTGGCGGGGTCGTCACCTCGTCGCTGCTGACGCTGGTGGTGGTGCCGGTGGTTTATTGCTACATGGACGATCTGGCGCAATGGGCGCGCCGCGTTCTGGGCGGCAAACGCCCGGCCCGGTCTTAAAATCAAGGGTTTGTCCCGACTCGCCCCATAACCCGGAGTTTTTCCATGAACATGCCCCTGAACACGACTGCCGACATCAGCGACCCCATTGCGCAGGCCCGCTACAACCTGATCCAGCAGCAGATCCGGACCTGGAACGTGGCAGACCCCAAGGTGCTGGACACGCTCGAACAGGTGCACCGTGAGGATTTCGTGCCAGCGGCCTACCGCAACCTGGCCTTTGTGGACATGGAAATCCCCTTGCGCGGCAACCCCGAACAGGCCCAGCACATTGGGCAGTGCATGCTCAAACCCCTGCTTGAAGCCCGTTTGTTGCAAGAGGCCAATGCCCAGCCAGACGATTGCGTGCTGGAGATTGGCGCCGGCTCGGGGTACATGGCCGCCTTGCTGGCCCGCCATGCCGGCCAGGTGGTATCCCTCGAAATCGACCCCGAACTGGCCCAGATGGCCCGCGACAACCTCGAGCGTGCCGGTGTGACCAATGTGGCCGTGCGACAGGCCAATGGCGCCCTTGACACCCCGCCCGAAGGGCCTTTTGACGTGATTGTGCTGAGTGGTTCGGTGGGAGAAGTGCCCTCGCACCTGCTGGCCCAGCTCAAGGACGGTGGCCGGCTGGTGGGCATCGTCGGGCAGGAACCCCAGATGCGCGTGACCGTGGCGCGCAAGCGGGGTGATCGCTTCGAACTCACCCACCCCTGGGACGTGAACGCGCCGCGCCTTGTCGGATTCCGGGAGCCTTCGGGCTTCCGGTTCTGACGCCGGCAGGACTGGGAACCCATCGCCATGATCGTCCAGGTTCGCCCTGCCGACCTGACCGCCTGGTTTTCCCAGGTGGCCCCCGGTAGCACGCCGCTGGTGCTGGACGTTCGTGAGCCATGGGAGCTGGCACAGGCCCGCCTCACGGACCAGGGCTTCGAACTGCTGGCCATTCCCATGGCAGGCCTGCCCGCGCGTCTGGCCGAGCTCGACCCCGGACGGCCCATTGCCTGCCTGTGCCACCACGGTGTGCGCAGCCAGCATGTGGCGGCCTATCTGGAGCACCACGGCCACAACTGCGTGGCCAACATCGTCGGCGGCATCGATGCCTGGGCACGCGAGTTTGACTCCGGCGTTCCGCGCTATTGACAGCAACCCGGTACGCCCCACTGTTCCCTCTACATGCAGGCATTTCAGAAAGACCCATCCATGCAGCTGTTCCGGCTTCTTCCCCTGTCCCTGGCGCTGGTCGCCGCTCTCGCCACACCGGTTCGGGCCCAAAGCCTGCTGGAACTGGTCGAATCGGCACGCGCTTACGACTCGGCCTGGCAGTCGGCCCAGGCACAGCTCGAGGCCGCCGCGCGCCGCGCTGACCAGGCCCGTGCCGGCCTGCTGCCCAGTGCAGGCCTCTCGGCCGGTGTCTCGCGCGCCAATACCGATGTCACCCGCCCGGCCGTAGAACGCACCAGCACCACGCAAAGCCTTGCCGTGAGCGCCTCGCAGCCGCTCTACCGCCCGGCCAACCGCATTGCCTTCGAACAGGGGCAGCGGGGCATCGACGTGGCGCAAGCCCAGCTCGATGCCGCCGCGCAAGACCTGCTGGTGCGCGTGAGCCAGGCCTACTTTGACGTACTGGCCGCGCAGGACACCCTCACCTTTGTACAGGCCCAGAAGTCTGCGGTGTCAGAGCAACTGGCGGCCGCCAAACGCAATTTCGAGGTGGGCACCTCCACCGTGACCGATTCGCGCGAGGCGCAGGCGCGCTTTGACCTGGTCAGTGCCCAGGAAATCGCTGCCGAAAACGATCTGCGCGTGAAGCGACTCGCCCTCGACCAGTTGGTCGGAACCACCGGTGCAAAACCCCTTGCGCTGGCCCAGCCGGTTCAATTGCCTGCTGTCCAGCCCGCCAGCGTGGACCACTGGGTGCAGACGGCGCAAGACCAGCAGCCCGGCGTGCGCCAGGCCGCCTTGGCGCTGGACGTGGCCCGCCTGGAAACCCGCAAGGCTGAAACCGGCCACCGGCCCACCATCGACCTGCAGGCCAGCTATGCCATCCAGCACAACCCCAACGGCACGGTGACCACGCCTAACGTCAACACCCGCACCAACAACGCCAGCGTGGGCTTGGCACTGAACCTGCCCCTGTTCGCCGGGTATGCCGTGCAGAACCGCGTGAAGGAAACCCTGGCGCTGGAGCAGAAGGCCGAGGCGGACCTGGAAACCGTGCGCCGCACCGTGGCCCAGACCACGCGCAGCGCCTACTTTGGCGTGCAGTCGGGCATTGGCCAGGTCAAGGCGCTGGAGGCGGCCGAGCAGTCGAGCCAGAGCGCCCTGGATGCCAACAAGCTGGGCTACCAGGTGGGCGTGCGCATCAACATTGACGTGCTCAATGCGCAAAGCCAGCTCTTCCAGACCAAGCGCGACCTGGCCGTGGCCCGCTACAACGTGCTGCTGGGCCAGCTCAAGTTGCGTCAGGCAGCGGGCACGCTGACGCTGGATGACGTGACGGCCCTCAACGCGCTGCTGGCAAAGTAAGCGGCTGCAGGCGCAGCAGGCGGCCCTGCGGGCTGTCGGTCAGCACATACAGCCAGCCGTCCGGCCCCTGGCGCACATCGCGGATGCGATCGCCCAGGTCTTCCAGCAGGCGTTCTTCTCGCAGCACCTTGCCCCCCTGCACCTCCAGCCGGTGCAGGCGGCCGAACTTGAGCGAGCCCACGAACAGGCTGCCACGCCATTCCGGGCCGTAACGCTCGCTCGTCAGAAACGCCATGCCCGAGGGCGCAATGGACGGCACCCAGTAATGCAGAGGCTGCTCCATGCCCACCTTGGCCGGGCCTTCGCCCAACTTGCCGCCACCATAGTTTTCGCCATGGGTGATGACCGGCCAGCCGTAGTTGCGCCCGGCCTCCGGGCGGTTGATTTCGTCACCGCCTTGCGGGCCATGCTCATGCACCCACAGGCGAGCGTCCGGCCCCCAGGCGGCGCCCTGCGGGTTGCGGTGGCCCCAGCTCCAGATTTCGGGCTGCGCCCCGGGCCGCTGGCGCAGCGGGTTGTCGGGCGGCACGCTGCCGTCGGGCCGGATGCGCACGACCTTGCCATGGTGGTTGTCGAGCGTTTGCGCATCGTCCTTGCGGTGGTAGCGTTCGCCCAGCGTGAGGAACAGGTTGCCATCGGGCGCCTGCACGATGCGGCAGCCAAAATGCAGGTTGCTGGCCACCTGGGGCTGCTGGCGGAAGATCACTTTCACGTCCTGCAGCGTGCTGGCGTCTTGCGACAGGGTGGCACGCGCCAGCACCGTGCTGCTGCCGCCGCCCTCGCCGCCGGGCTCGGCAAAACAGAAATACAGGCGCCGGTTGCGCGCGAAGTCGGCATCCAGCGCCACATCGAGCAAGCCGCCCTGCCCGCCCGCTGCCACCCGGGGCAGGCCTGCCACGGGCGCGCCCAGGCGTCCATCGGCCGACACCACGCGCAGGCGCCCGGGCCGCTCGGTCACCAGAAAGCGCCCATCGGGCAAAAACGCCACGGCCCAGGGGTGCTGCAGGCCACTGGCCACGGTGACCGGGTCGACCGGTCGGTTGCCCGCCGCATGGGCCAAGCCAGCACTGGAGCCAAACACAACTGAAAACGCTACGCTAAACATAGCATTCAGCGTTTTATTCATAAAGGCTACACCCCATTTTTCTTCAAATTTCATGGCATCACTGCGGGAGGTGGCAAGGACGTCGGCACAATCGAACGCACAGCGCACTATGGCACCAAGGCATCCCGACCGTCGCCAGCGTGCTCTTTTGTTACAAAGGACATGCCGGCACCCTGTGGTAACCTCGCGCCCCATGTCCCGATGGTTAATCATTTTGCTGCTGGCGTGTTCCAGCGCCCAGGCTGCGCCCGACGCAGCCCCCGCGGCCGACGCGGACAGCGCCCTGCAGCAGCAGCGCCTGCTGAACCAGTTTGTCGAAATCCGCCACAACGTGTCCCTGCAAGCCCACGAGGTGGTCGACCGCACCTCGGACCTGGTCGTTACCGCCATGGGGTTTCTGGGTGTGCCCTACCGCCGAGGCGGCAGCAGCGCCGAAACCGGTTTTGACTGCAGTGGTCTGGTTCGTGCGATTTACGAAAAGACAGCAGGTCTGTTGTTGCCGCGCCGTGCTGACCAGCAAGCGGCCTTTACCGAAAAAATCGACAAAAACGAGCTGCAGCCGGGCGACCTGGTGTTCTTCAACACCATGCGCCGTGCGTTCAGCCATGTTGGCATTTATGTCGGCGATGGCAAGTTTATTCACGCACCGCGCAGTGGCGCCCAGGTGCGTGTGGAAGACATGCACCAGTCTTACTGGAAGCGCCGCTTTGACGGTGCCCGCCGCGTAAGCCCTGCCGTGGCTGCCGCACCCTCGCAGACGTCCCGGCAGTAAGAGGCTTTGCGGCTTTGGCCAGGGCGGGATTGACGCTGGTGTTGCCACCCCATGCCCCCTGACTCCCCTTCGCCCTTGCCCCACGACCACAGCACCCTGCGCCAGCTGCTGGCGCAGCGCAACCAGTCGGAGGGACGCCACGCTGCCATCGACGCCGCAATCGAGCAGCAGTTTGTGCGCACGGTGGCCATGCTGGTGCTGGACATGTGCGGCTTTTCGCGCATCACCGCCCGCCACGGCATCATCCACTTCCTGGCCATGGTGCACCAGATGGAGCAGGCCGCACGCCCCGCCATCGCGGGCAACGGCGGCGAGGTGATCAAGCAGGAGGCAGACAACGTGTTTGCGGTGTTCAGCCACCCGAGGCAGGCGCTGGAGGCGGCGCTGGACATCCGGCGCGCGCTGGACGCCATGAACGCCGTGCAGCCCCCTGAGGCGGCGCTGCATGCCAGCGTGGGCATTGGCTACGGGCCGACCCTGGTGATTGCCGGCAAAGACCTGTTCGGCCATGAGATGAACATGGCCTGCAAGCTGGGCGAAGACATTGCCGGACAGGGCGAGATCCTGCTCACGGCCGCCGCGTGCCAGGCCCTGACACCCGGGCAGTACACCTTTAGCCCGCTGCAGGAGCATATCGGGGGCATGGACTTGCCGGCTTTCCGCTTTGAGGCCTGCCTGCACGAGCGCCCGCTGACGGGCGCGCCCCTCTCGGCGGATCGCGCGTGATGCACAGGGCGCAAGCCGGGCCGCCGCAGGCTGCGGTAGCGCCATGGCAAGGGGTGTGCCATGCAGGTCTGCCCGATATCAGGTAGGCTGGTGTTCGATGAATCTACCGGAGGTGTTACGCATGATGTCTGTAATTGGTTCCCTGCTCATTGGCCTGGTCGTCGGCTTCATTGCGCGGGCTGTCAAACCTGGCGACGACAAGCTCGGCTGGATCATGACGGCCGTCCTGGGCGTGGCGGGTTCGTTCCTGGCCAACTATGTCGGGCAGGCCCTGGGCTGGTACCAGGCCGGAGAGACTGCCGGTTTCCTTGCGGCCGTGGTCGGCTCGGTGCTGCTGCTGGTGATCTACGGACTGGTCAAGGGCAAATCGTCCTGAGCCGGTTGTCAGGATGCCACCGGATGCACGAATGAACGTCTCCCCATGGGCCCGAAAGCCCGCACCACCAGCCAACACAGCGCTGGATGCAGCGGCCCGGCGTGCCCGGCGCCTGCTGCACCAGCGTGCCTTGGTGGCTGCAACGGCAGGGGTGGTGCCGGTGCCCGGGCTGGACTGGGCCGTGGACGCCGCCCTGCTCTCGCGCCTGTTGCCGCGCATCAATGCCGAATTCGGCCTGACGCCCGAGCAGCTGGATCGGCTCGACCCCGGCAAACGCGAACAAGTCCAGAAGGCCGTGGGCCTGGTGGGCTCGGTGTTGATCGGCAAGCTCATCACCCGCGACCTGGTGCTCAAGCTCACCAGTGCCATGGGCGTGCGGATGACGACCAGGCAGGCGGCCAAATATGTGCCGCTGGCCGGTCAGGCCATTGCGGCCACGCTGGGCTACGCCACGCTGCGCTACCTGGGCGAGCAGCACATCCGTGACTGCATGCAGGTGGCGGAGATGGCGCAGCTTCAGTTACCTGCGCCAGATGCTTCAAAATAGATAGCTTTACACGCTTGCCTGATAAGGGCCAGTGGCCGATTTGATTCAAAATCGGACGTACTCGCAGGTCAAACGGGCCTGGTCGTCGGCATCAAAAATGCGCTGCAGTGTCGGACCTGGGGCCCCGAAAACGACAATCGGCCCCAGCGAGGACATTTTTTGTCGCATTTGCAGTCCCATAGTCCAGCAATGGGCCCATGCAACGGTGAACAATCGGCCGCTGCGGCCCATTTGCACCGACGATTCCCAAGTCCGCTGAACTACACACCAATCATCCGGGAGGAAAGCATGCAACTTTTCATTTCGGCCGGGCTGATCCTGGCCATTGTTCTGTGGGGTGTCGTCGCCCCGGCGTCGCTGGGCGGCGTGTTTGAAACGGCGCTGGCCGCCATCACCCGCAACTTTGGCTGGTTCTACCTGTGGGTGGTGCTGGGTTTGGTGGTGATGGCGTTGATTCTGGCTTTCAGCCGCTACGGCGACCTCAAGCTCGGCACGGAAGACGAAGAGCCCGAATTTTCCATCGGCGCGTGGTTTGCCATGCTGTTTGCCGCGGGCATGGGCATTGGTCTGGTGTTCTGGGGCGTGGCCGAGCCCGTGTCGCACTACGGCGCGCCGCCCCCCGGCATTGCCCCGAACACACCCGAGGCCGCCAACGCCGCCATGCGTTACAGCTTTTTTCACTGGGGCCTGCACCCCTGGGCGGTGTACAGCATCGTGGCGCTGGCCATTGCGTTCTTCCAGTTCCGCAAGGGCGGCTCGGCACTTGTCAGCACCGCTGTGCAGAGTCTGCCCTGGGGCTGGGCGCGTGCCCTGGGCCCGCTGGTGAACGTGCTGGCCGTCATTGCCACGGCCTTTGGCGTGGCGGCGTCGCTGGGCATGGGGGCGCTGCAGATCAACAGCGGCCTGCACCGCGTGCTGGGTCTGCCGGTGGGCAACGCGTCGCAGGTGGGCATCATCGTGGTGACCACGGTACTGTTCCTGCTGTCGGCCATCACCGGGGTTGGCAAGGGCATCAAGTGGCTGTCCACCTTCAACCTCATCATGGCTGCACTGCTGGCGCTGGCGGTGTTTGTTCTGGGGCCCACGGTGGTCATCATCGACACCTTCACCAGCACGCTGGGCGCTTACGTGAGCGAGTTTGTCCGCATGAGCCTGCGCATGACGCCGTTCCGCGACAGCGGCTGGGTGGGCGGCTGGACGGTGTTCTATTGGGCCTGGTGGGTGAGCTGGTCGCCGTTTGTGGGGCTGTTCATCGCGCGCGTGTCACGCGGGCGCACCATCCGCGAGTTTCTGCTGGGCACGGTGCTGGCCCCCACGCTGGCGGCGTTTGTCTGGTTCTCGGTGTTTGGTGGCACGGCGCTGCACATGGAGATCATGCAGGGCCTGCCCATGGCCGAGGCGGTGAAGGCCGATGTCTCGACCGCACTGTTTGCCCTGTTCGACGCCCTGCCCCTGGGTGGTTTGATGACCGTGGTGGCCACCGTTCTGGTGCTGGTGTTCTTTGTCACCTCGGGCGACTCGGCCACGCTGGTGCTGGGCATGATGAGCACCGGCGGCAACGAGAATCCCAGCGCGCGCGTCAAGGTGACCTGGGGTGTGCTGGTGGCGGGCATCGCCATCAGCCTGCTGCTGGCAGGCGGCGTCAAGGCGGTGCAGACGGCCACCATCGTGTTCGCCCTGCCCTTTACCGGCGTGATTTTGCTGCTGGCTATTGCCTTGTGGCGCGGCGTGCGCGACGACTGGAACGAGGAGCAACGCCGCGAGCGCGCCCTGCGCAAGCGCATGCGCGAGATGGTGGACGCACCCGGGCGGTAATGGCGCTCAGGCCAGCGCCTGTGCCTCGGCCTGGCCGGTCAGGCGCTGTACCAACCCCTGCGCAAGCCGGTTGACGATGCCATAGACCGACAACTGAGGGTTCGCACCCACGCTGGTGGGAAAGAGCGAGCCGTCGTGCACCGAGAGGTTTTCTACCTGCCAGTGCACGCCATCGGGCCGCACCACGCCCATGCGTTCGTCGACCGCCAAGCCGCAGCCACCCATCACGTGGGCGCTGACCACCTTGGTCAGCAGCGGCTTCATGGGCAGTTGCCCGATGGCCTCCCTGGCCTGCGCCCAGGTGGTGTAGAGCTGGCCCATCTCATGCACGGGCAGCACCTGTTTTGCACCAGCGGCAAACTGGATTTCTGTCATGGCCAGCATGGCGCGGCGGGCACCGTCCATCACGTAGTCGGTCAGCGGGTAGTCCAGCACGGCCGAGCCATCGCCGCGCAGCTTGACATGCCCGCCCCGGGCCTGGTCGTGGAAGCCGTCGCGCAGCAGCGCCAGCAGCACATGCGTGTGCGGGAACTGGCGCAGCAGGTCGGCCTGGGGCTGCCCCGAGCCGGGCATCGACGTGGCCAGAATCAGCGGATGCAGCGGCGGCGCCTCGATCTTGAAGCCCATGGGGCCGTCGATGGGCTGCGTGCCCAGGAAATGGTCGGAGCACAGCGACTGCGGTGCACCCGCCCAGCCCTCCACACGCTGCTCCATCACGGCGGCCGTCATCACCACCGGGTGCAGGAAGGTGCGCTGCCCCAGGCGACCATGCGGGTCGGGGGCACCCGAGCGCATCAGCACGGCGGGCGAGTTGATGGCCCCGCCCGAGAGCACAAAGTGCCGCGCAGTGATGGTGGTGCGAACGGCGTCTGCCGCCACCGCGCCGTTGAGCTGCACGCCCACACAGCGCAGTGCCTGCACCTTGCCCGAGGCCAGGTCGAGCTTCTCGGCGCGCGTCTGCACCAGCAGCGTGGCGCCTTTGTCGAGCGCAGCCGGAATGGTGGTCACCAGCATGGACTGTTTGGCATTGGTGGGGCAGCCCATGCCGCAGGATCCCAGGTTCCAGCAGCCCTGTACGTTACGCCGGATCGACTCGACCGGAATGCCCAGCTTGACCGCGCCAAACCGCAGCAGTTCGTTGTTTTCGTTGGGCGGCACCTGCCAGGACGACACGTTGAGCCTGCGCTCGGCCTGCTCGAAATACGGCTCCAGCGCCTGCTCGGTGTAATCTTTCAGCCCGAAGTACTGCGCCCAGTACGCCAGGGTGGCGGGTGGCGTGCGGAAGGAGCTGGTCCAGTTCACCGTGGTGGAGCCTCCCACGCAGCGCCCCTGCAGGATCGAGATGGCCTTGTCCTCTGTCTTGCGGCTTGCGCTTTCCTGGTAGAGCTGGGGGTAGGCTTCGGACTCGCGCTGGCGGAAGTCGCTGCTGCTGCGCAGCGGGCCCTCTTCGACGATGACCACCGACAGACCGGCGCGGGTCAGCAGCTCGGCCGTGATGCCCGCACCCGCGCCCGAGCCGATGATGGCCACGTCGCAGGTCAGCGTTTCAGGCACCGCGCCGTGGGGGCCGCCCAGCACTTTCCAGCCGCGCTGCAGGCCGCTGCGAATGGGATCGGGGAGTTTGCTCATGGTGTTTGGTTCAGAAGGTGTGAAGAACGGATGGGTTCACACCGGTTCGGGATGTCAGATCTCCACAGGGCCTGGGTAACCCAGGGTCGGCCAGGTGGATTCGTCAGAAAAATAGGCACCGCCCACAATCTCGTGCAGCGCCTGGTAGGCCTGCTGGCGCACCGCCAGGCGCGAAAAGCGCATGTCCTGGAGTGCAGCCAGCACCTGTGCCGGGTCGGCATCAGGCCAGTCGCTGGACAGGCCGGCCAGTCCCCGGCGCCCGGCGCTGGTGCACAGCAGCCCCACCAGTTGCGACAGTTCCGCCTGCACATGCGGTGGCAGGTTTTGCGCCAGGACGTCCACACGGTCGGCCATGCCTTGCAGCGCCTGTTGCTGGGCGCCCGCGTCTTGCGGCAGTGTGCCCTGCAGAATGGCACGGCCCGCACTGATGAACAGCCCGCGCCCCGCGTCGGACAGGCGCCCCTGCACCAGACCCGGCTGCAGCAGCAAGGCCGCCCCGCCCGCCAGCGCCAGCACGGCGCCCGACACCAGGCCCAGCTTCAATAAAGTTCGTCGTTGCATTTTTCTACTATCGCACGCGTTGCAAACGGACCGCTAGAGGCGCGCGCCTAGAGCACATGGGGGTTTCCCTCGGTTCGCTCCCCACAACACAAACCCTTCACGGAATGGCTGCCGAAATCATCGTGGCCGCTGTTGGCGGATGTTTTTTAGATCAAAATGACCTCTAGCCTTTATTGATAAAGCGCGTATTGCTATCAATTTTATAAAGTCGGGGCGGCGGATGCTCTGCACCATCCCCGGTACGCCCGCTGGTGAGAAAATCACGGCGCCTCTGCCATGGCACGACCGCACCCCGCCAGCGCGCTGGCGGTTTCAAATGGTGTGCCATAGGCAGCCCCCTGACTTCATCTCACCGTTTCGCTTGAACCATCCCATTTCAAAACAACCACTGAGCCCATGGCGCATGTCCGTTGCGCCGATGATGGATTGGACAGACCGTCATTGCCGCCACCTGCACCGGCTGTTGAGCCGCCATGCACTGCTCTACACCGAGATGGTGACCACGGGCGCGCTGATCCATGGCGATGTGCAGCGCCACCTGCGCTACAACGCCGAAGAACACCCGGTGGCGCTGCAACTGGGCGGCAGCGAGCCGGCGGATCTGGCCCGCTGCGCACGCTTGGGCGAGCAGTGGGGCTATGACGAAATCAACCTCAACTGCGGCTGCCCCAGCGAGCGTGTGCAGCGCGGCGCCTTTGGCGCCTGCCTGATGAATGAGCCCCCGCTGGTGGCCGATTGCGTCAAGGCCATGGTGGACGTGGTGCAGGTGCCCGTGACAGTGAAGCACCGCATCGGCATCGACAAGGACGAGAGTTACGCCTTTGTGCGCGACTTCATCGGCACTGTGGCCGAGGCGGGCTGCACGGTGTTCATCGTGCATGCGCGCAATGCCTGGCTCAAGGGCCTCTCGCCCAAGGAAAACCGCGAAATTCCGCCGCTGCGCTACGCCGTGGTGCAGCAGCTCAAGCAGGATTTTCCGCACCTGACCATCGCCATCAATGGAGGGTTCAACACCGATGCGCTGGTGCAGGAACAATTGCAGCACCTCGACGGCGTGATGGTGGGCCGCGAGGCCTACCACAACCCCTGGTGGCTGGCGCGCTGGGATGGGCTCTACTTTGGTGCACCCGAAAGCACGCTCACGCGTGAGAGCGTGGAGGCGGCGATGGTGGACTACATGGTGCGCGAGGCCGCCGAACACGGCACGCACTGGTATGCCATCGCACGCCACATGCTGGGCCTGCGCCACGGCCTGCCGGGGGCACGCCGCTGGCGCCAGGTGTGGAGCGATCACCGCCTCAAGGATCGCCCGCCGCACGAGGTGATGGCACTGGCCCGGACCTGAGCGGACTACGCCGCGCCGGCCATCCGCCGCTGCACCCAGGGCTCCAGTGGCTCGGGTCGACCAAACAGGTAGCCCTGCAGGCAGTCGCACCGGCTGGCAATCAGAAAATCGGCCTGGGCGCGAGTTTCGACGCCTTCGGCCACCACACGCAGCTTGAGGTGGCGGGCGACCGACAGGATGGACGCGACGATGGCGGTGTCGTTGGGGTCGTCGGGGGCGTCCTGCACAAAGCTTTTGTCGATCTTCAGCTCGTACAGTGGCAGCCGTTTGAGGTAAGCCAGACTGGAATACCCGGTACCGAAATCGTCGATCGAGAAGCGCACACCCATACGCACCAGCTCGGTCATCCGGGCGATGGTGTCGTCCAGGTTCTCGATCAGCAGGCTTTCGGTGACCTCCAGGATCAGGTGCTCGGGCGGTGCACCGGTCTGGGCGAACAGTTCGCGCAGGCGGTCCACAAAATGGTCTTGCCGGAACTGGCGCTGGCTCACGTTGACCGACAAGGGCACCACGCATCCGGCGGCCTGCAGGCGCGCCAGTGCGGTACAGGCCTGCTGCAGCACCCAGTCGCCCATGCGCAGGATCAGGCCCGACGACTCGGCCACCGGGATAAAACACGACGGCGGTACGCTGCCCCGCACCGGGTGGTTCCAGCGCAGGAGCAATTCGCCCCCCACCACCGTGCCGAAGCCGTCCACCTGGGGCTGCAGGTGCACGGCCAGCTGGCCTTCAGTCTGCGCTATTTTCAGGTCCTGCTCCAGCGCCAGGCGCTCCAGCACATCGGACTGCATGGCTGCTTCATAAAAGCTGATGCGGTTGCGACCCAGGTCTTTGGCCCGGTACATGGCAGTGTCGGCTTCGCGCAGCAGGTCTTCGATAGCCTCGCCCTGCTTGGGAAACAGCGTGATGCCGATGCTGGCAGCGCTGCCATACAGGTGGCCGTCGATGGTGTAAGGCATCTCCAGTGCGGCCCGGACCTCCTCGCCCAGCAGCAGCGCATTGCGTCCGGCCGATTCGATGTCCGGTGCGATGTCGCTCACGAGCAACACGAATTCGTCACCCCCCAGCCGGGCCACGGTGTCCTCGGGCCGCATCATCTGGGTCAGGCGCTGTGCCACCTGCGCCAGCAAGGCATCACCCAGTGAGTGGCCGCGCGCGTCATTGATCTGCTTGAAGTTGTCCAGGTCGATGAACAACAAGGCCCCCACCCTCCCCAGCCGGTGGGCCATGGCCAGGCCATGGTCGAGGCGGTCGAGCAACATGCGCCGGTTGGGCAGACCGGTCAGCGCATCAAAGTAAGCCAGTTGGTGCGTGCGGGCTTCTGCCTGCTTGCGTTCGGTGATGTCACGGGCCAGTGCAACAAAGTGCAGCCCCTGACCGGGCTGTGCGCTGTCCTTGCGGGCCATGGAGAGTTCAAACCAGTGGATCTGTGGTCCCAGCTCCAGCCAGAACTGTTGCCCTGCGGAATACCCGGTATCGCGGGCCGCCTCCAGCGCAGCGCGGCAGCCGGGGGCGGCCTCGGGTGGCACCAGCTCCGGCAGGCGCTTTCCGAGCACCTGGTCGGATTGCATCGCCAGCAGGCCGGACCGGGCCGAGCGCCAATGAAGAATGCGCCCATCGGCATCGAGCTCGAACAACAGGTCCGGAATGGCGTTGAGCGTGCTTTCCAGGTCGTCGCGGGTGCTGCGCAGTGCCTGGGTCATGTCGCGCGCCATCGCCACCGCTCGCTCGCGCCCGGTGGCCAGCACCCAGGTTA
The DNA here is from genome assembly GCA_024710165.1 of Burkholderiaceae bacterium. Lineage (GTDB taxonomy): Bacteria > Pseudomonadota > Gammaproteobacteria > Burkholderiales > Burkholderiaceae_C > Simplicispira. The sequence goes on along the minus strand of JANJVG010000033.1, from coordinate 15,016 downwards.
GCCCCCCCACCAGCAGACTCAGGGCCATGCCCAGAACGGCATTGAGATGCTGGCCACCACCATCAAAGCGGCTCTCGAAGGCCGGCAGCGGCTGCATTGCCAGTGTCCAGGTGCGACCACCCAGCGTGATCTGGCGCAACTCCTGCGGTTCGGAGCTGCGCACCGCCTCGCTGCGGTACAGCGCCGCCGTCTCGGTGGGGCTGGGGCCATCGTAGATGGCCAGGTCGATATCGGTATCGAGCTGCCCGGCCATGCCTTGCACCATTTCACGCATGCGAAACGGTGCCGAAACCCAGCCCACAATGCCCGCCCTGCGGGCTTCAAGGCTGCGTTCATCGGTGCCGGCGGCATAGATGGGAAGGTACATGACCAGCCCCGTGGTGGGCGGTTTGCCCATGTCCTGCCGCAAGGTCACCGCCGAGGTCAGCGCCAGTTCTCCGGTGTCGCGGGCGCGCTCCAGGGCCTCGCGGGCGCCGGGGATGGTGCTGACATCAAAGCCCAGGGCCTTGGCGTTGTCCGCGGTGAGGGGCTCGATGTGCGAGATGGGGGTGTAGTGCTCGCGTAGACCCTCGGGGAACACTCGGTAATCGGCAAACCCCTTCTCGCGCATACCCTGTGCATGGGCCGTCAGGCCCGTGGCAGGCAATTGCAGCACATAGGCCACGCCCTGCAGGCCCGGCAGCGTGTTCTGCAGGTGCAGCGCGCTTACATAGGCCTGAAACTCGGCCCGGTCAATCCGCACGGATCCGTCGTAATAGCCCTTGACACCCCGCAGGACGATCTCGAGGACGTCCATCCGTTGCTGCAGGCTGTGGCTGATGCGATCGGCTGCAGCATCCAGGGTCTGGGCACGCCGGGAGCGGTCATCCTCTTTTTCGCCTTTCCAGTAAAGCGCCGTTGTTCCCAGCAACAGCAAGGACAGCAGCAAACCAGCCAGCACCGGCCATCGATCAGAGCGGGCGGACTTGGAGGGGGTGTCAGGGCTGGTAGGGGACATGGGCAAAGGACAATCACCAGGCAACAGGCAACAGGCAGCGTGCCGGCACAGGCCCCCGAACCGGAATGCCTGCCACCGCACGGGTGCCATGGCGGCGATGGTAGGGCATCGCGCACCGATGTGCCGCACCTGATTTGAGCACAATCGGGTGTTGCCGGGGTGACGCCCCCAGACCGCCGCCCCCTTCCATCGGTTCCACCCGGAGAGCTTCGCCATGCCATCGCTTGATTTCGAACGGGAGCAATTGCGCTTCCTGACGTATTACCGCCAGCACCAGGCGGCGCTGCAGGCTGCCTGTGATGCCGGTGTGGCCCTGGTGAGCGCCTGCCTGTCCGGCGACGACTCGCTCGACATCGCCAAGGTGGAAGGCCGCGTGAAAGACGGCAGCGAATGCATCCGCAAGTTTTCACGCAAGTACCGTGCGGTGCTGGAAGAAAGCAGCACACCCTACGAAATCCAGCCCTTCATCAGCGATCTGATCGGCATCCGGGTGGTCTGCCTGTATGAGGACGAGCTGGAGAAGGTGGCGCAGGCCGTCCGGACGCTGTTCGATGTCATCGATGTCACGGACAAGGTCCGGGATGTGGAAGGCACCGAGGCATCGTTCGGCTACAAGGGGCTGCATCTGGACTTGCGTCTCGGTGCGGCCCAGGCAGCCCTGGCCGAGAACGCAGCGCTGGCCTTGTGGCCCATCGAGCTGCAGATCCGCACGATTGTTCAGGACTCCTGGAGCGTGCTGGACCACAAAATCAAATACAAGAAAGCCATTCCGGGCCCGCTCAAACGCAGGATCAACGTGCTGGCGGCGCTGTTCGAGCTAGCCGATCGCGAGTTTCGCCAGATTCGCGATGAGACCGAAGCTGAAATGATCAAGACCCCGGACGAAACCGCCGAGCCCTCCACCGAGGCCGACCCTGGCCCGCGTGCGCCCGATTCAGCGCAGGGCAGCCGGCTCAATGCTTTCTCGTTCCTCAAGATCGCCAAGCATTTCTTCAAGGACTTTGTCTTCGAGCCGCACAAGGTGGACAGCTTTGTCGAAGACATCCACGCCTGGGCGCCCGGTATCACCCGGGCACGCTTCAATACCCTGATGCGCCAGACCATCGGGATCGTCAAGCGCTACAAGCAGTATTTCGAGGAGCAGAACCCCACGGCACAGTTCAATCCGTACACCGTCATTCGCCATTGCCTGTACCTGGGCAACCAGGAGCTGTTTGGCCATGCGCTGCGCAAGGTGTCGCGCACCTCGTTCGATGCCTGGCTGCAATCAGCGGGCACGGCAGCTGCGGGAATGTCGAAGGTTCCAGACAAAAAAGGCCTCGTACCAACCGAGCGCACCTGACACCGTCAAAATTGAGGTGAAATTGGCATAAGGCCCAATACTGGCAAGCGCAATAAGCTATTTATTTGATAGCAATCAGACGCCCGATCGGACTTGTCTTGCAACCACGAACTTGTCACGAACGCGACTGCACATCGGTAGTAGCACTGCCTGCGCACAGCACCAAATGCTGTTATATTGCACTGCAACATTTCTGGATTCCGCCCATGCTTTACCAAATCTACGAAACCCAGCGCTCCCTGATGGAGCCTTTTGCAGACTTTGCGCTGGCAGCTTCCAAGCTCTACAGCAATCCCTCTTCGCCGTTTCGCAAAACGCCACTTGCGCAGCGCATGTCGGCCGGTTACGACCTGCTGCACCGCCTGGGCAAAGATTACGAAAAGCCCGAGTTCGGTATCCAGACCGTGCCCGTCAACGGCGTGGATGTAGCCATCCATGAGCGGGTGGAAATCAATAAGTCCTTTTGCGAGCTGCGCCGTTTCAAGCGCTTCTCGGACGATCCCAAAACCCTCGAAAAACTCAAGACCCAGCCCGTGGTGCTGATCGTGGCACCGCTGTCGGGCCACTATGCAACGCTGCTGCGCGACACAGTGCGCTCCATGCTGAGCGACCACAAGGTCTACATTACCGACTGGAAAAACGCCCGCCTGGTGCCGTTGTCCGAAGGCGAGTTCCACCTGGATGACTATGTCAACTACGTGCAGGAGTTCATCCGCCACCTGCAGTCGGTGTATGGCAACTGCCACGTGGTCAGCGTCTGCCAGCCCACCGTGCCGGTGCTGGCTGCCGTCTCGCTGATGGCCAGCCGGGGTGAGAACACCCCCTTGTCCATGACGATGATGGGCGGCCCGATCGATGCCCGCAAGTCGCCCACGGCCGTGAACAACCTGGCCAACGAACGCAGCTTCGAGTGGTTCGAGAACAACGTCATCTACCGTGTTCCGGCCAACTTCCCCGGTTCCGGGCGGCGCGTGTACCCGGGCTTCATGCAACATGCCGGTTTTGTGGCCATGAATCCCGATCGCCATGCCGTCAACCACTACGACTACTTCAAGAACCTGATCAAGGGCGACGACAACAGCACCGAAGCCCACCGCAAGTTCTACGACGAGTACAACGCCGTGCTCGACATGGATGCCGATTACTACCTCGAAACCATCCACACGGTGTTCCAGGATTTCAAGCTCGTCAAAGGCACCTGGGATGTGCGTTCGCCCGAGGGCAAGCTCGAGCGCGTGCGTCCGCAAGACATCACCCAGGGTGCGCTGCTGACCATCGAAGGCGAGCTTGATGACATCTCCGGCGCCGGCCAGACACGCGCGGCCCACGACTTGTGCAGCGGACTGTCGGGCAAGGAACAGCGCCACCTGGAAGCCAAGGGCGCAGGCCACTACGGCATTTTCAGCGGCCGCCGCTGGCGCGAAGAGGTGTACCCACAGGTGCGTGCCTTCATCCTGCAACACCAGCCCGCCCAGACCAGGGCCACGGTGGTGTCGGCCGAGCCAGCCGCTGCTGCCGCGTCCACTGAACCCCGTGCAGCTGCAGCAAAGGCCAAGGAACCGGCCCGTCCGGTCGCAGCGCCTGCCGTGGCCTCACCGGCCCCGTCCGAGGCCAAGGCAGTCAAAACGGTCGCCCGCAAAGCAGCTGCCCCCACCCCCCGCCCAGCGAAGCCTGCCGCCAAGGCCGTCGTAGCCGTGGCGGCGCCTGCTCCCGCAGCAGTCAAGCCGGCCAAGCCGGTCAAGGCGACGAAGCCGGCGGCGGTTGCAGCCGCTCCTGCCCAGGGGTCTTCTCCTGCCACCCGCTGGGTCACTCCGCTCACTGGCGCGGTGGATCAGCCGGTCGCTGCTGCCGCCCCTGTAACCGTCGCGCCGAAAGCTGCGTCCGCTCCGGCACCGGCCGCCGCGGCACCAGCAACACCCGAGGCCTCCGCAACGACATCGGCAACGGTCGTCACTGCGGCGCCGGCCGCCGCAGCCGCTCTCGCTCCTGTCCAGGCCAAGCGCACGCCCCCCAGCAAGGCCAGCTGACCGCCTCGCCATGCAGTCGCTGGAAGGTCTGGCGGCACGAATCGATGCCGCTCTGCCGCAGACGCAGTGCACGCGATGCGGCTATCCCGACTGCGCGGCCTATGCGCAAGCTATCGCCAGCGGTGAAGCGGGCATCGACCAGTGCCCCCCCGGCGGAGCGCAGGGCATCGCCCGGCTGGCGGCCCTGACGGGGCAGCCGGTGCGCCCGCTCAACCCGCACTTTGGCGTCGAAGGCCCGCGCCATGTGGTAGTGATCGACGAGGACTGGTGCATCGGCTGCACGCTGTGCATCAAGGCCTGCCCCACGGATGCCATCGTCGGCGCCAACAAACTCATGCACACCGTGATGGCGCCCTACTGCACGGGCTGCGAGCTGTGCATTCCGGTCTGTCCGGTGGACTGCATCAACCTCGTCAATGCCAGCGGTCAGGCCAGTGGCGCAGCGGCATGGTCACCCGCCCAGGCCCGACAGGCGCGCGAACGCTACCGTCTGCACAAGGAGCGCCAGGCGCGCGAGGCGCAGGAAGAGAACGATCGTCTGGGCAGCCCACAGCCCCGCGAGAGTGACGCCGCCCCAGCCACAACGCCGGCCAGCCCCCACAACAAGCAGGCCGCCATCGCCGCAGCGCTGGAGCGTGCCCGCGCCCGCCGCGCCGGCTGATCCGGCGGCAGCCTCTGCTGTCCCTGCGCAAGGGCCTGCCGCAGGACGGGAGCGAACGCCGGTACCCGGCCTTTTCAGCGGGCCAGACTTTTGTAAACACCGCAGCCCAGGTACACATCGTCCACCTTGCAGACAAACGACATCTTGGTCTGCACGGTCCCGGTGCTCGGGTTGCTGATGTCGTACTCGACCCAGCCCGGTGCGTGTTCAGCCTGGGTCACGATATCGTGCAGCAGCTGCTCCCCCGCTACGCCCGGAATGTCCTGCACCCTGCTGCCCACCTTGGCCGGGTTGCCGCCAAACGCGAGGTAACGCCCCGCCGGATCGAGTGCAAATACATACATGTCGCGGTCATGGAAGGGCTGGCTCTTGTCGGTGATGGCGTGAAGGAAACGCTCGCGCGAAGTGCTGCGACGCAGGTCCAGGGCGCGCTGGACCATCGCCATGGCTTCATCTGCGGTACCCTGCTGCAGCCGGAAAGATTCCACCGCTCTCGATAGGGTGCTGGCCCGTCCCTCCAGTGCCTGGGCCTGTTGCACGGCATGCTCAACCATGTGGGCGTTGTGCTGGGTGATCTCGTCAAGCTGGCGCACTGCCGTGGTGATTTCCTGCAGGCCGGTGCTCTGTTCGGCGCCCGAGGTGGCCACCGCCGACATGGTGGTGGCCACGCCGCGGATTCCGTCCGCCATGGATGCAATACCCAACCCGGCCGACCGGATCAGCCCCGCACTGGATTCCACCTGTTGCACCGAGGCACTGATCAACGCGCGGATTTCGCGGGCTGCTTCGCCCGACCGCCCTGCCAGGGTGCGCACTTCCGAGGCCACCACGGCAAACCCGCGCCCCTGTTCTCCGGCGCGGGCAGCCTCTACAGCGGCGTTCAGGGCCAGGATGTTGGTCTGGAAGGCGATGCCGTCGATCACACCGATGATCTCATTCATGCGCCGCGCGCCCTGCTGGATGGCTTCAACCGACTGCACGGCACGTTCCATGGCCTGCGTTCCCTGCTCGGCCGACTGGCTCACCTGACGGACCTGCAGGTCGGCCGCCTGGATGGTCTGTGCATTGTTTTGCACCGTGCTGGACAACTGCGCTACGCTGGCAGCCGTCTGCTCCAGGCTGGCCGCCTGCTGCTCGGTGCGCTCAGACAAGGCCCGGCTGTCGTGCGCAATGGTCTGCCCGGCGTGCGAGACCAGCGCTGCATTGCTGCGGATGTCGGCCACCATGCCCGACAGTGTGCGCACCATGCGATCGAGCGATTGGGCGAGATCGGCCAGTTCGTCGTGCCCCCGGACCCGCACCTGCACACCCAGATTGCCCCGGGCCGTCTGGTCCATGGCATGCGCCAGAACACGCAGGTCGGCCCGGAGGCTGGCATACAGGGCGGCCAGCAGGTAGGCCAGCAGCAGGACGCACACGGCCAGAACGATCCAGGCGCCAGCGCCTCCCTGGCCCATCCCGGAAGCCACCAGCACGAGCGAGCCCGCCACCACAGCCGCGATCAGCAGCAACTTGCCCCACAGAGGCAGGCGGCGCATCAGGGCAAGGCCGGGTGCCAAAAGAAAGGAGTCGGTCATGGTGTGCCTCTTTGTCTCTTTGATTCTTGTCTTTGCCGGGCAAGAGAGCCGCCGGATGACGCAACACCACCTGCGGCGCCCGACGTGCAGCCAGCGCGTAGTGTTCCTGCATCGGCTTGCGTTGCACTGACACCCCCCTGACGGGCCAGGGCCCTGCGCTGCGGGACGAATGCGGCGCCCGCGGCTGCAGGCCTTCACCGATAATGGCGCCCCATGAATCCCCTGCTATCCCATCTGCAGCCCTACCCGTTCGAGCGGCTGCGCCAGCTTTTTGCGGGCGTTCCACTGCCTTCGGCCTACAGTCCCATCAGCCTGGGCATGGGTGAACCGCGCCACGCCACCCCCGCCTTCATCAAGGACGCGCTGGTCGCCGGCCTCAACGGCCTGGCCAACTACCCCGCCACTGCGGGCGAGCCTCGCCTGCGCTCGGCCTGTACCGACTGGCTGCAACGCCGCTATGGCCTGGCACTGGACCCCGCCACCCAGGTGCTGCCCATCAACGGCTCGCGCGAAGCGCTGTTTGCCTTCGCCCAGACCGTGATCGATCCCTCGGGCGGCGATGCCATGGCGGTCTGCCCCAACCCGTTCTACCAGATCTACGAAGGCGCCACGCTGCTGGCCGGAGCCACACCCTACTTCGCACCCAGCGACCCGGCACGCAACTTCGCGGTGGACTGGGACAGCGTGCCCGATGCAGTCTGGCAGCGCACCCAGCTGCTGTTTGTGTGCTCCCCGGGCAACCCCACGGGCGCGGTGATGCCGCTGGCCGAATGGGAAAAGCTCTTTGCGCTGTCCGACCGCCATGGCTTCGTGATCGCCTCGGATGAGTGCTACAGCGAAATCTATTTCCGCGACGAGGCCCCGCTGGGCGGGCTGGAAGCCGCAGCCAAGCTGGGCCGCAGCGACTTCCGGCACCTTCTGTCTTTCACCAGCCTGTCCAAGCGCAGCAATGTGCCAGGCCTGCGCAGCGGCTTCGTGGCGGGCGATGCCGCCCTCGTCAAGGGCTTTCTGCTCTACCGCACCTACCACGGCAGCGCCATGGGTCCGGCGGTGCAGAACGCCAGCATTGCCGCCTGGAGCGACGAGACGCACGTGCAGGAGAACCGCGCCCTGTACCGCGAAAAGTTTGCCCAGGTCACCCCGCTGCTGGAACCGGTGATGGATGTGCGCCTGCCCGACGCCGGCTTTTACCTCTGGGCGGGCATTCCGGCCCACCTGGGGATGAGCGACACCGAGTTCGCGCGCAGCCTGCTGGCTCAATACAATGTCACGGTGCTGCCCGGCAGCTACCTTGCGCGCGATGCTCACGGCAGCAACCCCGGCGCAGGCAGAGTGCGCATGGCCCTGGTGGCCGAAACCTCCGAATGCGTGGAAGCTGCCCGGCGCATCGTCCAGTTCATCCAATCCCGTACCGAATCCATCCAATGACCCAAAACCTGCAAAGCACCATCGAATCCGCGTGGGACAACCGCGCCAACCTCTCGCCCGCCAGCGCACCCAAGGAGGTGCTCGAAGCCGTGGAGCATGTGATTGCTGCGCTCAACAACGGCACGCTGCGCGTGGCCACGCGCGAAGCCGTTGGCCAGTGGACGGTGCACCAGTGGATCAAAAAGGCAGTTCTGCTGTCGTTCCGCCTCAAGGACAACGAACTCATCGAAGCCGGCGACCTGGGCTTCTACGACAAGGTGCCCACCCGGTTCGGTGGACTGGGAGCCGACGAGCTGGCAGCCACCGGCGTGCGCGTGGTCCCGCCGGCCGTGGCACGCCGCGGCAGTTTCATCGCCAAGGGGGCCATCCTGATGCCCTCGTACGTGAACATCGGCGCCTATGTGGACGAAGGCACCATGGTCGACACCTGGGCCACCGTGGGCAGCTGCGCCCAGGTGGGCAAGAATGTGCACCTGTCGGGCGGCGTGGGTCTGGGTGGAGTGCTTGAACCCCTGCAGGCAAACCCCACCATCATCGAGGACAACTGCTTCATCGGCGCGCGCTCCGAAGTGGTCGAAGGCGTGATCGTTGAAGAGAACTCGGTGCTGGGCATGGGTGTGTACATCGGCCAAAGCACCCCCATCTTCAACCGCGACACCGGCGAGATCAGCTACGGCCGCGTGCCCAGCGGCAGCGTGGTGATCAGCGGTAACCTGCCGAAAAAGACCAAGGCCGGTCAGGACTACTCCACCTACGCCGCCATCATCGTCAAGACCGTTGATGCGCAGACACGCTCCAAGACCAGCCTGAACGACCTGCTGCGCGACTGACCGTCCGCCCGGCGCAGATCCGCACCCACCCCTGAGGGAGTACACCATGAGCACGATGGAGCGCATCCTGCGCCTGATGGCCGAGAAAAAGGCCTCGGACGTCTATCTGTCGGCCAACGCACCGGCGCTGATCAAGATCAACGGCGAGTGCGTGCCCATCAACAACCAGATCCTGCCGCCCGATGCCCCGCGCAATCTGTTGTCGGAAATCGTGTCGCCCGATCGCATCGAGGAGCTCGAAGAAACCGGCGAGCTCAACATGGGTGTCCCCCTGACCGGCGTGGGGCGCTTCCGGGTCAGCGCCATGCGCCAGCGCGGCAGCTACGCCGTGGTGGTCCGCTTCATCAGCCAGCAGGTTCCCCACATCGAGGACCTCAACCTGCCTACGATTCTGGGCGACCTTATCCTGGAGAAACGCGGGCTGATCCTGGTGGTGGGCGCCACCGGCTCGGGCAAGAGCACGACGCTGGCCTCCATGATCGACCGGCGCAACAACCTGGTGACCGGACACATCCTGACCATCGAAGACCCGGTCGAATACCAGTTCAGGAACAAAAAATCCATCGTCAACCAGCGCGAGGTGGGGAGCGACACCCAATCGCTGCAGGTGGCGCTGAAAAACGCCCTGCGCCAAGCGCCCGACGTGATCCTGATCGGCGAAATCCGCGACCGCGAAACCATGTCGGCAGCCATTGCCTATGCGCAATCGGGCCACCTGTGCCTGGCGACGCTGCATGCCAACAACAGCTACCAGGCGCTCAACCGGATTTTGAGCTTCTACCCCGTGGAAGTGCGTCCCACCCTGCTGGGAGATCTGGCCTCGGCGCTCAAGTCCATCATCTCGCAGCGCCTGGTGCGCACCGCCGCCGGCGAACGCCTGCCTGCCGTCGAAGTCATGCTCAACACCAAGCTGGTGGCCGAACTGATCGAGAAAGGCGACTTTTCTGCCGTGCGCGAAGCAATGGAAAATTCCATGGCCGAGGGCTCACAGACCTTCGAGGAAGACCTGGCCCGACTCATCCTGCAGAATCGCATCGACCGCAAGGAGGGCCTGGCCTACGCCGACTCGCCCACCAACCTCATGTGGCGCCTGCAAAACGACTTCTCCCTTGCCGCCAAGGCCGCCCAGGCCAGCAAAGAGGCGCGGGAGACCCAGACCGAGGACGATGCCCCCTCGTTCACCGAAATCGTGCTGGACATCAAGCCCGATACCTGACCCACCATTTTTCTCTGCCCATGTCACCTACCCAGCAACTGGCCGAACAGCTCATCGCCCTGCCCTCCATCACCCCCAACGATGCCGGTTGCCTGCAACTCCTCGCCCAGCGCCTGCAAGCCCTGGGCTTTGACAACACCACCATGGACAGCGGCCCGGAATCGTTCCGTGTCAGCAATTTATGGTCAAAACGCACTGCAGCCCTCACCGATAAATCGCGAGTAGCTATCAAGACAATAGCATTTGCCGGCCACACCGATGTGGTGCCCACCGGCCCCCTGGGCCAGTGGAGCAGCCACCCCTTCACCCCCACGGTGCGCGGCGGCAAGCTCTACGGGCGCGGCGCCAGCGACATGAAGACCTCCATCGCCGCCTTTGTGGTGGCCGTGGAAGAGTTTCTGGCCACTACTCCCGCGCCGCTGCTCGACATTGCCTTCCTGCTCACCAGCGACGAGGAAGGCCCCTCGATCGATGGCACCAAGGTGGTGGTCGAACAACTCAAGGCGCGCGGCGAGCGGCTGGACTACTGCATCGTGGGCGAACCCACCGCGGTGCACAAAACCGGCGACATGATCAAGAACGGCCGGCGCGGCACACTCAGCGGCAAACTCACGGTGCGCGGCATCCAGGGCCACATTGCCTACCCGCACCTGGCGCGCAACCCCATCCACCAGGCTGTGCCCGCCCTGGCCGAACTGGCGGCCATGCGCTGGGACGAAGGCAACACCTTCTTCCAGCCCACGAGCTGGCAGATGAGCAATATCCATGGCGGCACGGGCGCGAGCAACATCATTCCTGGCGACGTGGTGATCGACTTCAACATCCGCTTCTGCACCGAATCCACCGCCGAAGGCCTGAAGCAGCGCGTGCACGCCGTGCTCGACCGCCACGAACTCGAATACGAGTTGCAATGGACCCTGGGCGGCCAGCCCTTCCTGACCACCCCGGGCGAACTGGTGGACGCCGTGCAGCAGGCCATTGCCGATGAAACCGGATTGAATGCCGAACTCTCGACCACGGGCGGCACCAGCGACGGCCGCTTCATCGCCACCCTGTGCCCGCAGGTGATCGAACTGGGCCCGCCCAACGCCAGCATCCACAAGATCGACGAGCATATTGCGGTGGCCGACATCGAGCCACTGAAAAACATCTACCGCCGCACGCTCGAAAACCTCCATGCGCAGGCCCTGGCGGCTGCGCACACGGCATGAGCGCAGCCCCCGAAACGCCCCTGCCGCCCCTGACCGGCGACACCGTGGGTGCGCTGATTGCCTCCGGCGCGCAGCAGCTTGAAGCCGCAGGTGTGTCCTTCGGCCATGGCACCACCAACGCCCACGACGAAGCTGCGTGGCTGGTGCTCTGGCGTCTGGGGTTGCCGCTGGACACCCCGCTTGGCGACGCACCCGATTCAAAGCAAAATCAGACTGTAACGCCCGACCAGCAAGCGCTGGTAGCTACACTTTTTGAAGAACGCATCAGCACACGCAAGCCCGCTGCCTACCTCACGCGCGAAGCCTGGCTGCAAGGCGTGCCGTTCTATGTAGACGAACGCGCCATCGTGCCGCGCAGCCTGATTGCAGAGCTCATCGCGGACGGCGGTTTTGACGATTTTCTGGGCGAAGACACGCACCAGGTGCTGGACCTGTGCACCGGCAACGGCAGCCTGGCCGTGCTGGCGGCCATGGCCTGGCCCGAAGTGCAGGTGACCGGCGCCGACATCTCCCCTGACGCCCTGGCCGTGGCCCGCATCAACGTCGACCGGCATGGCCTGCAGGGCCGCATTGCCCTGCAGTTGAGCGACGGCCTGGCCGAATTGCCCGGCCCGTGGGACCTGATCCTGTGCAACCCGCCCTACGTCAACGCCCAGAGCATGGCCGCACTGCCCCCCGAATACCGCGCCGAGCCCGAACTGGCCCTGGCCGGCGGCAGCGACGGCATGGACTTCATCCGCCGCCTGCTGCGCGAAGCCCCCGCCCGCATGTCCGAACACGCCGTGCTGGTGCTCGAAATCGGTAACGAAAGCCCGCACTTTGAAGCGGCCTTTCCGCAGTTGCCCGTGTTTTGGCTGCCCACCAGCGCGGGAGAAGACCAGGTATTGCTGGTCACGCGCGAAGCCCTCTCCCGTTTTTCCCTGTCCTGAATGATCACTCTCAAAAACGTCACCTTGCGCCGCAGCGCCAAGGTGCTGCTCAACAGCGTCAACGCCACCATCAACCCCGGAGAACATGTCGGGCTGGTGGGGCGCAATGGCGCGGGCAAATCGAGCCTTTTCGCACTGTTCAACGGTTCCCTGCACGAAGACGGGGGTGACTTCCACATTCCGGCGCAGTGGCGCATGGCGCAGGTCGCGCAGAACATGCCCGAAACCGACGAACCTGCCACCGATTTCGTGGTGGCGGGCGATACGCGCCTGATGGAGGTGCAGGCCCAGCTGGCACAGGCCGAGGCGGACGACGATGGCATGGCCATTGCCCATGCCTATACCGACCTGTACGACGCCGGTGCCCACGATGCCGTGCCGCGCGCCCAGGCGCTGATTCTGGGCCTGGGGTTCAAGGTGTCGGAGTTGGACAAGCCAGTCAACAGCTTTTCGGGCGGCTGGCGCATGCGCCTGCAACTGGCCCGCGCGCTGATGTGCCCGAGCGACCTGCTGCTGCTCGACGAGCCCACCAACCACCTGGACCTGGACGCACTGGTGTGGCTGGAAGCCTGGCTCAAGCGCTACCAGGGCACGATGATCGTCATCAGCCATGACCGCGAATTTCTCGACGCGGTGACCAATGTCACGCTGCACATCGACAACGCCCAGCTCACGCGCTACGGTGGCAACTACAGCAAGTTTGAAGAGCTGCGCGCCGAGCAGCTCGAGCTGCAGCAGGCCAGCTTTGCCAAGCAGCAGGAAAAAATCGCCCACCTGAAGAAGTTCATCGACCGCTTCAAGGCCAAAGCCAGCAAGGCCAAGCAGGCGCAAAGCCGCGTGAAGGCGCTTGACCGCATGGAGAAGATTGCCCCCGTGCTGGCCGATGCCGAATTCACCTTCGAGTTCAAGGAGCCGACCAACCTGCCCAACCCCATGCTGGCCATCACCGACGCCTCGTTCGGCTATCGCAGCGACGACGGGGTGGAAACCACCATCCTGCGCAACGTCAGCCGCAGCGTGCTGGCGGGCCAGCGCATCGGCATTCTGGGGGCCAACGGCCAGGGCAAATCGACGCTGGTCAAGACCATTGCCCGTGCCATGAAGCCGCTGGCCGGCACCGTCACCGAAGGCAAGGGCCTGTCGATCGGCTACTTTGCCCAGCAGGAGCTGGACGTGCTGCGCCCGTCAGACAACCCGCTGGAGCACATGATCCGCCTGGCCAAGGAACTGGGGCCCAATGCCCGAGAATCGGGCCGCGAGCAGGACCTGCGCAACTTCCTGGGCACCTTCAATTTCAGCGGCGACATGGTCAAGCAGACCGTGGGCAGCATGAGCGGCGGCGAAAAGGCCCGCCTGGTACTGGCCATGATCGTCTGGCAGCGCCCCAACCTGCTGCTGCTGGACGAACCCACCAACCACCTGGACCTGGCCACGCGCGAGGCACTGTCAATGGCGCTGAACGAGTTCGAAGGCACCGTGATGCTGGTCAGCCACGACCGCGCCCTGCTGCGCGCTGTGTGCGACGAGTTCTGGCTGGTGGGCCGGGGCGCCATCGGGCCGTTTGACGGCGACCTGGACGACTACCAGCGTTACCTGCTGGACGAGGCCCGGCGCCTGCGCGAGCAGGCCCGCACCGACGCCGCTGCGGAAACCATGGCCCTGGCGGCGGCCGCTCTATCCCCTGCCCCGCCGGAGCCGCCCCTGAGCGCTCCTGAATCAATAGCTGAGAGCGCTTATCTACAGGGCGCTGGAGGCCTAAAAAAGTCTGAAAAACTCGCGGAAGCAACGCCACCCGTTCGCGACTTCCGTGAACAACGCAAGCTCGACGCCCAGGCTCGCCAGCAGCAGGCGCAGCGGCTGCGCCCCCTTAAAAACGAGTTGGAACAGATTGACCGCCGGCTGGCCGAATTATCGAAAGAACGCGCCGGGCTCGAAGAGCGCCTGACACAGCCCCTGCCATCCAGCGAAATTGCCGACTGCGGGCGGCGCCTCAAGGTGGCCAACGATGCCACGGCCGAACTGGAAGAGCGCTGGCTGGAACTCTCCGCACTGATCGAGCAGGCTTGACCAACAGGAGCCTGCCAGCGCCCTGCAAATTTTTTTCATTCAGGGTGTCAACCTTCTGCGAGCGGCTGGCGTTGAGGTTCCATCAACGGAGCATTTCGCCATGAACACCCTCTCAATCCTGACTGCCTGGCCCGACGACGAACGTGACCGCAAGCGCGCACCCGCCCGCTGCTGAAGTCTGCTGGTTGGATCAGCCTGGGCTGGTGGCAGCCCCAAAAAAAACCCCGCATTCGCGGGGTTTTTTTGTTGGTATCGGCCGATCAGCTCATGTGCAGGCCGCCATTGACCGAGAACTCGGCACCGGTGGCGTAGCCGCCCTCGTCCGACGCCAGCCAGGCAATGATGGAAGCGATTTCGCTGGGCTTGCCCAGGCGCTTGACCGGCACCGTGGCGACGATTTTTTCCAGCACATCGGGACGGATGGCGTTGACCATGTCGGTGCCGATGTAGCCGGGCGCCACGGTGTTCACCGTCACGCCCTTGGTGGCCATTTCTTGCGCCAGCGCCATCGTAAAGCCGTGCATGCCTGCCTTGGCCGCAGAATAGTTGGTCTGGCCCGACTGGCCTTTTTCGCCGTTGACCGAACTGATGTTGATGATGCGGCCCCAGCCCTTTTCCACCATGTCGGCCACCACCTGCTTGGTGACGTTGAACATGCTGTTGAGGTTGGTCTCGATCACCTGGTCCCAGTCCTCGCGGGTCATCTTGAGGAACATGCGGTCGCGCGTGAT
>JANJVG010000031.1 GCA_024710165.1 Burkholderiaceae bacterium | reverse complement strand
CACCAACCCCAAGAACACGATTTATGCCGCCAAGCGCCTGATCGGCCGCAAATTCGAGGAAAAGGAAGTGCAGAAGGACATCGACCTGATGCCCTACTCCATCGCCAAGGCCGACAACGGAGACGCCTGGATCGAAGTGCGCGGCCAGAAGCTGGCACCGCCGCAGATCAGCGCCGAAGTGCTGCGCAAGATGAAAAAGACCGCCGAGGACTACCTGGGCGAACCCGTGACCGAGGCCGTGATTACGGTTCCGGCGTACTTCAATGACGCCCAGCGGCAGGCCACCAAGGACGCCGGCCGCATCGCGGGCCTGGATGTCAAACGCATCATCAACGAGCCCACCGCAGCGGCCCTGGCCTTCGGCCTGGACAAGCAGGACAAGGGCGACCGCAAGATTGCTGTGTATGACCTGGGCGGCGGCACCTTCGACGTGTCCATCATCGAAATCGCCGACGTCGATGGCGAGAAGCAGTTCGAAGTGCTGTCCACCAACGGCGACACCTTCCTGGGTGGCGAGGACTTCGACCAGCGCGTGATCGACTACATCATTGACGAGTTCAAGAAGGAGTCTGGCGTCAACCTCAAGAACGACGTGCTGGCACTGCAACGCCTGAAGGAAGCGGCCGAAAAGGCCAAGATCGAGCTGTCGAACTCGGCCTCAACCGACATCAACCTGCCTTACGTCACCGCCGATGCCTCGGGCCCCAAGCACCTGAACATCAAGCTCACGCGCGCCAAACTCGAAGCCTTGGTCGACGAGCTGATCGAGCGCACCATCGCCCCGTGCCGCACCGCCATCAAGGATGCCGGTGTCAGCGTGAGCGACATCAACGATGTCATTCTGGTCGGCGGCATGAGCCGTATGCCCAAGGTGCAGGAAAAGGTCAAGGAGTTCTTCGGCAAGGAACCCCGCAAGGACGTGAACCCTGACGAAGCCGTGGCCGTGGGCGCCGCCATCCAGGGCCAGGTGCTCTCTGGCGACCGCAAGGACGTGCTGCTGCTGGACGTGACGCCGCTTTCCCTGGGTATTGAAACCCTGGGCGGCGTGATGACCAAGATGATCACGAAGAACACCACGATCCCGACGAAGTTCGCGCAGACCTTCTCCACCGCCGACGACAACCAGCCAGCCGTGACCATCAAGGTCTTCCAAGGCGAGCGCGAACTGGCGAGCGGTAACAAGCTGCTGGGCGAGTTCAACCTCGAAGGCATTCCACCCGCAGCGCGTGGTGTTCCGCAGATCGAGGTGTCTTTCGACATCGACGCCAACGGCATCCTGCATGTGGGCGCCAAGGACAAGGGCACCGGCAAGGAAAACAAGATCACGATCAAGGCCAACTCGGGTCTGTCCGAAGCCGAGATCCAGCAGATGGTGAAGGACGCCGAGATCAACGCCGCCGACGACAAGAAGAAGCTCGAACTGGTGCAAGCCCGTAACCAGGGTGAGGCCGCCGTGCACAGCGTGAACAAAAGCCTGACCGAGCATGGCGACAAGCTCGATGCGAGCGAAAAAGACGCCATCACGGCCGCCGTGAAGGAGCTGGAGGAAGCCCTCAAGGGCGACGACAAGGAAGCCATTGATGCCAAGACCACGGCCCTGATGGCTGCCAGCCAGAAACTGGGCGAAAAGATGTACGCCGACCAGCAGGCGGCCCAGGCTGCGGGCGCAGGCGCGGCCGACGCAGGCAGCGCTTCTTCGAACGGCAGCAAGCCTGCAGACGACGACAACGTGGTCGACGCCGAGGTCAAGGAAGTCAAAAAGGGCTAAGCCGCAGCGGTTGCTGATCTGAGCCGCCGCGCTGGACCCCTGCCAAGGGAGCCCGCGCGGCGTTCCGCTTCCAACCAGGCGCATTCATTCATGTCCAAAAGAGACTATTACGAAGTCCTCGGCGTTCCCAAGAACGCTTCCGAGGACGAGATCAAGAAGGCCTATCGCAAGCTGGCGATGAAGCACCACCCTGACCGCAACCAGGGTGATGCCGCCAAGGTGGCCGAAGACAAATTCAAGGAGGCCAAAGAGGCCTACGAGATGCTGTCCGACGCCCAGAAACGCGCTGCCTACGACCAGTTTGGCCATGCGGGTGTGGACCCCAACATGCGCGGAGGCCCCGGGGGCCCGGGCGCAGAGGGCTTTGGCGGCTTTGCCGAAGCGTTTGGCGACATCTTTGGCGACATGTTTGGCCAGAATGGCGGACGGGGCCGGGGTGGCGCAGGCCGCGTCTACCGTGGCAGCGACCTGAGCTACGCCATGGAGGTGACGCTCGAAGAAGCCGCCCGCGGCAAGGACGCGCAGATTCGCATCCCCTCATGGGACGCCTGCGAC
Source organism: Burkholderiaceae bacterium (assembly GCA_024710165.1). GTDB lineage: Bacteria > Pseudomonadota > Gammaproteobacteria > Burkholderiales > Burkholderiaceae_C > Simplicispira. Next base: position 12,918 of record JANJVG010000031.1, on the reverse strand, counting down.
AGCTGCCATGGCAGCGGCGCCAAGCCTGGCACCAGTGCCAAGACCTGCACCACCTGCAGCGGCTCGGGCACGGTGCAGATGCGCCAGGGCTTTTTCAGCGTGCAGCAGACCTGCCCGCACTGCCGTGGCACGGGCAAGATCATTCCCGAACCCTGCACCACCTGCCAGGGCCAGGGCAAGGTCAAGAAGCAGAAGACGCTGGAGGTGAAAATTCCGGCCGGCATCGACGACGGCATGCGCATCCGCAGCACCGGCAACGGCGAACCCGGCACCAATGGCGGCCCTCCGGGCGACCTGTACATCGAGATCCGCCTGAAGAAGCACGACATTTTCGAGCGCGACGGCGACGACCTGCACTGCCAGGTGCCCGTGAGCTTCATCACGGCCGCTTTGGGCGGCGAGATCGAAGTGCCGACGCTCGCGGGCAAGGCGGCCATCGACATTCCCGAGGGCACCCAGGCCGGCAAGCAGTTCCGCCTGCGTGGCAAGGGCATCAAGGGCGTGCGCTCCAGCTACCCTGGCGACCTGTATTGCCACATCGCCGTGGAAACCCCGGTCAAGCTCACCGAGCACCAGCGCAAGCTTCTGCGCGAGCTGGAGGAATCGCTCAAAAAGGGCGGCGCCCGCCATTCGCCCAGCGGCGAGAGCTGGACCGACCGGCTCAAAAGCTTTTTCAGCTGATTGCTGACGCCCCCCCAGAAACCGCCTGCGCTTTCCGCCCGGGCGGTTTTTTCTTGCACCGGCCCCACCGGGGTTACGATGGCTCCAACCACAAGGAGACTGCCGCACCATGGATGTCCAAATCACCTTCCTCGGGGGCGCCGGCACCGTCACCGGCTCCAAGTACCTGGTCCGTTACAAGGGGCAGTGCATGCTGGTGGACTGCGGCCTGTTCCAGGGCTACAAGCTGCTGCGCCTGCGCAATTGGCAACCCCTGCCGGTCACGCCCCACCAGATCGATGCCGTGGTGCTGACGCACGCACACCTGGACCACAGCGGCTACCTGCCACTGCTGGCACGCGACGGCTATACCAAGGCCATCCACTGCACGCCGGGCACGCGCGACCTCTGCGCCATCCTGCTGCCCGACAGCGGGTATCTGCAGGAAGAAGACGCGGCTTTCCTCAACCGCCACCAACTCTCGCAGCACGCGCCAGCGCTGCCGCTCTACACCCGGCTCGATGCCCAGCACTGCCTCAAGCAGTTCCACACGCACAACTTCCACAAAGCGTTCGAGCCGATTCCGGGCTGGCGCGTGACCTTCACCCCGGCGGGCCACATCCTGGGCGCCGCCAGCGTGTTGCTGGAGGTGGGCGGGCGGCGCATCCTGTTCTCGGGCGACCTGGGCCGTAACGATGACCTGCTGATGGAACCGCCCGAAGCACCGCCTAGCGCCGACACGGTGCTGATCGAAGCCACCTACGGCGACCGCCAGCACCCCCAGGAAGACATCCTGCAGGAACTGGGCCCCGCACTGCAGCGTCTGGCCAAGCGCGGCGGCGTGGCCGTGGTGCCGGTGTTTGCCGTGGGCCGGGCGCAGGCCGTGCTGCACGCCATCCACCTGCTGAAGATGCAGGGCGTGCTGCCTGCACAACTGCCGGTTTTTCTCGACAGCCCCATGGCTGTGAACACCACCGGGCTGTTCGAGCACTACCCCAGCGAGCACCGGCTCGACAACCGCCAGGTGCACGCCCTGTCGCACGGCGCCACCATGGTGCAGACCACCGACGAATCCAAGGCCCTGGGGCGCCGCCACGGCCCCATGGTGATTCTGTCGGCCAGCGGCATGGCCACCGGGGGGCGCGTGCTGCACCATCTGGCGCTGCACGCGGGCAACCACCGCAACATGGTCATCATCACCGGGCACCAGGCACCGGGCACGCGCGGCGCCCGCATCGCCAGTGGCGAAAAAAGCATCCGCATCCACGGCCAGGACATCGAGATGCGCGCCGAAGTCGTGCAACTCACCTCCGCCTCGGCCCACGCCGACGCCAATCAGACCCTGGCCTGGCTGCGCAGCATGGAGCACGCGCCGGAGCAGGTCTACGTGGTGCATGGCGAGATGGAGGCCGCCGACATCCTGCGCCAACGCATCGCACACGAGCTGCGCTGGAACGCCACGGTGCCCGACCATTGCAGCACTTGGCCGGCGTGAAAGCGCACCCCGGCAGGAAAGCCATCGCATTTCGCGATGACAAATGCCGATTTGCTCTGAGAAAATATCGAGAATTCTCCAAACAAGAATTTACCCACCCCATGAAAAGCTCAGAGCGCAGCTTTGCGCGCCGCATTGACCTCACTTCGCTGCAACTCTTTGTGGCGGTGTGCGAGCTCGGCAGCATCGGCCGCGCGGCCGAGCGGGAATTCATCGCCGCCTCGGCCGTAAGCAAGCGTCTGTCCGATCTGGAAACGGCCGTGGACACCGCCCTGCTCTACCGCCACAGCCGGGGCGTGACACTCACCCCCGCAGGCGAGAGCTTGCTGCACCACGCGCGCACCGTGCTGTTCGGGCTGGAGCGCATGCAGGGCGAACTGAGCGAATATGCCGACGGTGTGCGCGGCCATGTGCGCATGCACGCCAACATCTCGGCCATCGTCCAGTTTCTGCCGGAAGATCTGGGCGCCTTTGCGCGTGCGCACAGCCAGGTGAAGATCGACCTACAGGAGCACCTGAGCCCCGACGTGCTGCATGCCGTGCAGGAGGGCGCGGCCGATCTGGGCATCTGCAACACCGGCGGCAGCGGCGCCAGCGCCCTGCAAAGCCGCCCGTACCGCTCCGACAATTTGATGCTTATTGTGCCCGCAGGGCACGACCTGTCTACGCGAGCAGCTATCTATTTTGAAGAAGTGCTGGACTGGGATATCGTCGGCCTGCACGCCAACAGCAGCATCAGCCTGGCCATGCGAGCCGCCGCCGCCCAGGCCGCGCGCCCCCTGCGCCAGCGCATCCAGGTGGCTGGCCTGGACGCCATGTGCCGCATGATCGACAACGGCCTGGGCGTGGGCCTGCTGCCCGACCGCGCCTTTGCGCTGATGCACAGCGTGGGCCGCCTGGCCGCCGTGCCGTTGCAGGACGCCTGGGCCCACCGCGAACTGCGCCTGGTGGCGCGCGACTTTGACGCCCTGCCCGTCACGGCCCGGCTGCTGGCAGAACACCTTGCAACGCCCGCAGAGGCGCACATTCCCTAACATCTCTCCCACCCCACCTGAAAGCGAAAAACACCCATGGGACGCACCCTGTACGACAAGATCTGGGACGAGCATGTCGTCCACACCGAGGAAGACGGCACCGCCATCCTCTACATCGACCGCCATCTGGTGCACGAAGTGACCAGCCCCCAGGCCTTCGAGGGCCTGCGCGAGGCGGGGCGCAAGGTCTGGCGCATGAGTTCCATCGTGGGGACGGCCGACCACAACACGCCCACCACGGGCTGGGAAAACGGCTACGACGGCATCACCGATCCGATCAGCAAAGAGCAGATCACCACGCTGAACGACAACATGGCGACGATCACGCCCGCTGCGTTCTTCCCCTTCATGCACAAGCGCCAGGGCATCGTGCATGTGATCGGCCCGGAAAACGGCGCCACCCTGCCCGGCATGACGGTGGTGTGTGGCGACAGCCACACCAGCACCCACGGTGCCTTTGGCGCGCTGGCCCACGGCATCGGCACATCGGAAGTCGAGCATGTGATGGCCACGCAGACCCTGCTGGCCAAGAAGGCCAAGAACATGCTGGTGCAGGTCGATGGCACCTTGGCCAAAGGCGTGACGCCCAAGGACGTGGTACTGGCCATCATCGGCAAGATCGGCACGGCGGGCGGCACGGGCTACACCATCGAATTTGCGGGCTCCGTCTTCCGTTCCATGAGCATGGAAGGCCGCATGACCGTGTGCAACATGGCCATCGAAGGCGGCGCGCGCGCGGGCCTGGTGGCCGTGGACGACAAGACCATTGAATACGTCAAGGGCCGCCCCCTGTCGCCCACGGGCGTGGAGTGGGACCAGGCCGTGGCCTACTGGAAGACGCTGCACTCCGACCCCGATGCGAAGTTCGACACGGTGGTCAAGCTTGACGCCGCCGACATCCAGCCGCAAGTGACCTGGGGCACCTCGCCCGAGATGGTGCTGGGCGTGGACGCCCGCGTGCCCGACCCCGACAAGGAAAAGGACGCCAACAAGCGCGGCGCCATCGAGCGTGCACTCACCTACATGGGCCTGCAGCCCGGCAAGGAAATCCGCGACATCACCATCGACAAGGTGTTCATCGGCTCGTGCACCAACAGCCGCATCGAGGACATGCGCGAAGCCGCTGCCGTGGTCAAGAACCTGGGCCGCAAGGTCGCCAGCAACGTGAAGCTGGCCATGGTCGTACCTGGTTCGGGCCTGGTCAAAGAGCAGGCCGAGCGCGAGGGCCTGGACCAGATCTTCAAGGCCGCAGGCTTTGAATGGCGCGAACCCGGCTGCAGCATGTGCCTGGCCATGAACGCCGACCGCTTGGAGCCCGGCGAGCGCTGCGCCTCCACCAGCAACCGCAACTTCGAAGGCCGCCAGGGCGCTGGCGGCCGCACCCATCTCGTGAGCCCTGCCATGGCCGCTGCTGCAGCGGTGCATGGCCATTTCGTCGATATCCGCCCATTTGCCTGAAGGAGCTTTGTCATGAAACACACCGCCACCCTCCTCGCCATGGCCCTGGCCTTCGTACTGGCAGGCTGCAACACCGTCAAGGGCGTGGGCCAGGACGTGCAGCGTGCCGGTGGGGCCATCGAACGCGCCGCCAACAAATAACCCGCACCTCATGCAGAAATTCACCCTCCACCAAGGCCTCGTGGCTCCTATGGACCGCGAGAACGTCGACACCGACGCCATCATCCCCAAGCAGTTTCTCAAGTCGATCAAGAAGACCGGCTTTGGCGTAAACCTGTTTGACGAATGGCGCTACCTGGACCACGGCGAGCCCGGCATTCCGGAATCGCAACGCAAGCCCAACCCCGACTTCGTACTGAACCAGCCGCGCTATGCAGGCGCCTCCATCCTGCTGGCACGCAAGAACTTCGGCTGCGGGTCGAGCCGCGAGCACGCACCCTGGGCGCTGGACCAGTACGGCTTTCGCGCCGTCATCGCGCCCAGCTTTGCCGACATCTTCTTCAACAACTGTTTCAAGAACGGACTGCTGCCCATCGTGCTGCCCGAGGCCACGGTAGCCCAGTTGTTCGACGAAGTGGCGGCGTTCCCCGGCTACCAGCTCACCATCGACCTGGAACGCCAGGTGATCGTGCGCCCGCAGGGCGAGGAGATCCCGTTCGACGTGGTGCCCTTCCGCAAGTACTGCCTGCTCAACGGCTTCGACGACATCGGGCTGACCTTGCGCCAGAAAGACAAGATCGCCGCCTTTGAGGCCCTGCGCCTGGCCACCAAGCCCTGGCTGGCCCACACCATGGTGTCGTAAGACGGCGCAGCACCAAAAATATTAGTCAAATTGGCCTCTAGCGCTTTAACCATAAGCGTTGGAAGCTATCAAAATCAAAGCAAATTCAATGAAAATCGCAGTTCTGCCAGGTGACGGTATTGGCACCGAAATCGTCTCCGAAGCCGTCAAGGTTCTGGAAGCGCTGGAGCTCCCGTTCGAGATGGAATCCGCCCCGGTCGGCGGCGCCGCCTACGAGGCCCATGGCCACCCGCTGCCCGAATCCACCCTGAAGCTCGCCATGGATGCCGACGCCGTGCTGTTCGGCGCGGTGGGCGACTGGAAGTACGACAAGCTGGACCGCCCGCTGCGCCCCGAGCAAGCCATTCTGGGCCTGCGCAAGAACATGGGGCTGTTTGCCAACTTCCGCCCCGCCATCTGCTACGAGCAGCTCGTGGGGGCGTCGAGCCTCAAGCCCGAGCTGATTGCGGGCCTCGACATCCTCATCATCCGTGAGCTGACCGGCGACATCTACTTCGGCCAGCCCCGCGGCCGCCGCGTGGCCACCGACGGCCACTTCCCCGGTGCCGAGGAAGCGTATGACACCATGCGCTACAGCAAGCCCGAGATCGAGCGCATTGCCCACGTCGCTTTCCAGGCCGCGCGCAAGCGCAGCAAGAAGGTCACCAGCGTGGACAAGGCCAACGTGCTCGAAACCTTCCAGTTCTGGAAGGACGTGGTCACCGAGGTGGGCCAGCAGTACCCCGACGTGGAACTGCAGCACATGTACGTGGACAACGCCGCCATGCAGCTCGTCAAGGCGCCCAAGGCGTTTGACGTGGTGGTCACCGGCAACATGTTCGGCGACATCCTGAGCGACGAGGCCTCCATGCTCACCGGGTCGATCGGCATGCTGCCCTCGGCCAGCCTGAACAGCAAGGGCCAGGGCCTGTACGAACCGAGCCACGGCAGCGCCCCCGACATCGCGGGCAAGGGCGTGGCCAACCCGCTGGCCACCATCCTCTCGGCCGCCATGATGCTGCGCTTCAGCCTGAACCAGGAAGCCGCCGCCCAGCGCATCGAGGCCGCCGTGCAAAAGGTGCTGGCGCAAGGGCTGCGCACCCCCGACATCTACAGCGAAGGCACGACCAAGGTGGGCACCGCGCAGATGGGCGACGCGGTGGTGCAGGCGTTGGTATAAGGGCCACCAACGCACCCCGGGGCGTGGCCGTCGTGCAGGCCAAGGGGTGCGCGCACCGATGGCTCGTTTGCCTCGGTTATCGGGCTTGTTTGTGCAGCTCGCGCTGCATGGACTGCTGCTCTTTGATGGTCTTGACGAGGCGCTTGTCCGCCTCGCGAATGATTTTTTTCATCGTCACAGGATCGGGGTCTTTCCAGTCTCCGCCTGCATTGCGGGCCATGTAGGCCACCGCCTTGGCGAAATCGTTCAAGCTGAGTTCGGTACTGCCGCCACGCGCAGGCATGGCGCGCACGCCCACCCAGGCGTGTCCGGTCAGCACTGACTGCCCCTCGGCGATGAGCGGCGCCCAGTCTTTGGCATCACCAAATTTGGGGGCGTGGGCAACGCCCGAATCATGGCAGGCCATACAAACTGCCTTGTAGACCTGCTCGCCGACTGCAGATTCCGTAGCCTGGGCCAGGGCGCCCTGCATCCAGAGGGCCGCCAGGCTAAAAGAGAGTGCGATTCTTGACTTCATGTTGATCCGGTAATGGGTTGCAGCCTTCGTGATACAGCGACCGGCACGCCCAAGGCGCACGCATGCCGGACAGCAACGCGATGTTACCCACACGGCAAGACAACTCGCCAGCCGCTTCGGAAACCTGGTGCCTGCGCGAGGCGCCATCCAGTACAATCCCGCACTATGTTTGTCGCCCGCCCGTTCGCCTTGAACACCGCATCCGCCGCCCAGGCCGGTGCAGCCGCGCGCGCAATCACCACCAAAACCACGACCATTAAGGGCTGATCCAGTCTGGTTCGTCGTGCGCCCTCCCTGGCCAGACGAGCCGGGGCAAAACAGTCTGGTCTGGCACTGTTTCTTACTTTGAAAGGGCGTTGAAATGAGCAAGTTGGTAGGTTTGGTCGGCTGGCGCGGCATGGTCGGCTCGGTCCTGATGGACCGCATGGTGCAGGAAAAGGACTTCGATCTGATCGAACCCCTGTTCTTCTCCACCTCGAACGCAGGCGGCAAGGCCCCCGCACAGGCCCGGAACGAAACCACGCTGCAGGACGCTTTCAACATCGACCAACTCAAGCGCTGCGAGATCATCATCACCGCCCAGGGCGGCGACTACACCAACGAGGTGTACCCCAAGCTGCGCGCTGCGGGCTGGAACGGTCACTGGATCGACGCCGCATCCTCCCTGCGCATGGAAAAAAACGCCGTCATCGTGCTCGATCCGGTGAACATGCCGGTCATCAAGAACGCGCTGGCGAATGGCGGCAAGGACTGGATCGGCGGCAACTGCACCGTCAGCTGCATGCTGATGGGCGTGGGCGCGCTGTACAAGGCAGGCCTCGTCGAATGGATGAGCACCCAGACCTACCAGGCCGCTTCCGGCGGCGGCGCACAGCACATGCGCGAACTGCTCACGCAGTACGGCACACTGAACACCGAAGTGAAGGCACTGCTCGACGACCCCAAGAGCGCCATCCTCGAGATCGACCGGATGGTCTCTGCTAAGCAGCGCAGCCTCACCGCAGCGGAGACCGCCAACTTCGGCGTGCCGCTGGGCGGCAGCCTGATTCCCTGGATCGACAAGGACCTGGGCAACGGGATGTCCAAGGAAGAGTGGAAGGGCATGGCCGAGACGAACAAGATCCTCGGCATGGGTGAGGGCTTCGGCACCGCCGCCGTGCCGGTGGACGGTTTCTGCGTGCGCGTGGGCGCCATGCGCTGCCACAGCCAGGCCCTGACCTTCAAACTCAAGAAGGACGTGCCCGTGGCCGACGTCGAGGCCATGATCGCTGCCGACAACCAGTGGGTGAAGGTGGTCCCCAACACGCGCGAAGCCACCATCAAGGACCTGACCCCCGTCGCCGTGACCGGCACCATGACGATCCCCGTGGGCCGCATCCGCAAGCTGGCCATGGGGTCCGAGTACGTGGGAGCCTTCACCATTGGTGACCAGCTGCTGTGGGGCGCCGCCGAACCGCTGCGCCGCATGCTGCGCATCCTACTGGACGCCTGAACCCCTGCATGCTCCGCCCCTGCGGACGCTGTGCACCGATGCGACGTCCGAATGCCGGGAAAACAAGTGGTTACGGCCCGTTGTCGGCGGACAACACCACAAGCACCCGAACAGACCGTTCGGGTGCCCCTCCGAAGCCTCGCTTCTACCTTAGCTTGTCAGTGCAAAACATTGCTGCTATGGTGCTTTTACCCCTTCTCTAACGCCGGAGCGCAGCGGGCATCAGACCATGAAAAAATGCAGTCCGCTCCACCGAGCTTCCAATCCCTCTCAGCTGATGGCAACCATGCAACGTTGGAAATTTTCTGCGCTGGCGGCTGCGGCCGTGGCCACGGTGGGCCTGTACGCACCCAACGCCTTCGCACTGGCACTAGGACCCATCACGGTGCAGTCGGCACTGGGTGAACCTTTGCGCGCAGAAATCGACCTGCCCCAGATCACCCCTGCAGAAGCGGATTCACTGCGCGTCTCGCCAGCCAGTCCCGAGGCCTTTCGCGCCCTGGGCATGGAATACTCTCCGGTCATCACCCGGGTGCAGGTGCAACTCCAGCGCCGCCCCGACGGTCGCACGGTGCTGCACGTCTCCAGTGACCGGCCCATCAACGAGCCGTTCGTTGATCTCGTGCTCGATGCCAACTGGAACGCTGGCCGCCTTTCGCGCAGCTACACCATGCTGTTCGATCCTCCGACCATGCGCCGCGCTCCAGCCACTGTCTCGGCCCAAGCCCAAATCCCACCGTCCGCAGCTGCACCCGCTGCACCCCGGGCGCAGACAACCCCGCGCCCACCGGCCATCACCCGCGCCGCGCCAGTCGCGCCCAGCACGGCCAGCGATAGCGTGATCGTCAAGCCGGGCGAGACCGCAGGTCGGATTGCCAGCACCCATCGCCCCTCTGACGTCTCTCTCGATCAGATGCTGGTCGCGCTGCTGCGCGCCAATCCCGATGCCTTCATCCAGGGCAACGTCAATCGCATCAAGGCAGGTGCCGTACTGCAGATGCCGTCGGCAGCCGACGCCAGCGCCACCCCAGCAGGTGAAGCGCGCCAGATTCTGGCCGCACAAAGCCGAGATTTCAACGAGTTCCGTCGCAAACTGGCCGGTGGGGCCCCTGCTGCCGAAATGGCTGCATCCAGCCGCGCATCTGCGGGCAAGGTGCAAACCCGAATCGATGACCAGCGCGCCACCAGCGCCGCCCCCGACAAGCTCACCTTATCCAAAGGGGCCGTTCAGGGTCAAAAAACCACCGAAGAACAGTTGGCCCTGCGTAAACAGGCCAACGAAGCGTCAGCCCGTGTCGAAGAGCTCTCCAAAAACATCAGCGAACTGGCACGGATCAGTGCTGCATCGGCGGCGCCTGGCGCTGCTCCGGTGGCGGCAAGCGCCAGCGAGTCCGCCCCCCCCGGGCCATCGGTGACCGCCGCGCCGCTGGCACCGGCAATGCCGGCCGCTTCCGACCCTGCCAGTAGCGCGGCTGCGCCGGCAGCCAGTGGAGCCAGTGCGGTCAGTGAGCCAGCCTCGCCGGCGAGCGAGACTGCACCCCCACCTGCCAAGCCCGCAGCGGTGCCCGCGCCGCCGCCTCCCGCCCCCGTGGAGGAACCTGGCTTGCTCTCCGGACTGATGGAAGATCCCTTGGTTCCGCTGGCCGGTGGCGGCCTGCTGGCCCTGTTGCTGGGCTATGGTGCGTGGCGCGTGGTTCAGCGCCGACGAGACAGTGCGGCGCTGGACAGCTCCTTTCTTGAGAGCCGCTTGCAACCCGATTCGTTTTTTGGCGCCAGCGGTGGCCAGCGCGTGGACACAGCCAGCGCCGACTCCACGATGGGCGGTTCGTCTTTGGCCTACTCGCCCAGCCAGCTCGACGCCGGTGGCGATGTGGATCCGGTCGCCGAGGCGGATGTGTACCTGGCCTATGGCCGCGACCTGCAGGCCGAGGAAATTCTCAAGGAAGCGGTGCGCCACAACCCGACCCGCGTTTCGGTACACGCCAAGCTGGGCGAGATCTATGCCAAGCGCCAGGACCGCAAGGCACTGGAAGCCGTTGCTACGGAACTCCACCACCTGACCCAGGGCGAAGGCCCCGACTGGAACCGCATTGCCGATCTGGGCCGCGATCTGGATCCCGAAAATCTGCTCTACCGCCCCGGGGGCACTCCTGCCACCGCCAACCCGACTGCTGCGCTTGCTGCAACTGCTGCAATTGCTGCAATTGCTGCAACTGCTACGACAGTCGGCGCAAGCCTGGCGGATTCCAGCACCTTGCCGCCCGATCTTGATCTGGACCTCGATCTCGATCTGGACCTGCCTGAAGACGCACTGGCGGAAGCACCTGCAGCGCCCGCTGGCAATTTTGCAGCGGTGGCGGCTGCCAGTTTGCAACCGGACCGCGTTCCCGCAGAAGATACGCCAGAAGCCTGGTCTCCCCCCGAACCTGAAGCAGAGACCGATCCCCTGATGACCTCCGGTCTGTTGCCCAAAACCCCCGAGCTGGACAGCCTGGCCAACCAACCCGCATGGGAGATGCCGTCGCCGCCCGAGGCGGAGTCCACGGGTGACGATACCCCTGCGGATGAAGCCCTCGATCTGTCGCTGGATTTACCCACCCTGGACAGCCGTCCTGGTGAACTTTCGAGCGCTCCAACCGAGAAGCCTTTCGTTCCATCCGACTCCGGCCTGATGGAATTCGATCTCGACAGCATCTCGCTCGACCTTGATACACCTGCAGCTCCTGCTCCCGTGGGTGACGGCATGGTGGACAACGCCAGCTTGGAAACCGCCCCGCTTGCGGACGATCCACTGGCCACCAAACTGGCACTGGCCCAGGAATTCAACACCATTGGTGACAGCGAGGGCGCCCGCACCCTGATCGAGGAAGTTATCGCCGAATCGTCAGGTGAACTCAGGGCGCGCGCGCAGCGCCTGCTGGCCGACCTGGGCTGAAAAGCTTGAGTCTGCGCATGCGGATGGCGCTGGGCGTCAGCTACAACGGCCAGAACTACCAGGGCTGGCAAAGCCAGCCCTCGGGCCACACAGTGCAAGACACGCTGGAGGCTGCGCTGGCGCAATTCGCCACGCAGCCCATCAGCACCCTGTGCGCCGGGCGCACTGATGCCGGTGTGCACGGTCTCATGCAGGTCGTGCACTTCGATACCACGGTACAACGCCCCCCAACCTCCTGGGTGCGCGGTACAAATACCTTTTTACCGCCCGATATTGCTGTGCAGTGGGCGCGGTCCGTGCCCGACACCTTCCATGCACGCGCCTGCGCCACTGCAAGGCGCTATGCCTATGTGCTGCTGCAGTCGCCGGTGCGCCCCAGCGTCGAAGCCGGACGCGTAGGCTGGGTGTTTCGCCCGCTCGACGGCGCAGCGATGCGTGCGGCGGCGGCACACCTCATTGGCGAGCACGACTTCACCTCGTTCCGCGCCTCCGCGTGCCAGGCGCTCTCGCCCGTTAAAACCCTGCAGCGCATCAACATCACCCACAAGGGCAATAACCGCCCCGAGCCCGGCGAAGACTGGAGCCCGTGCTACTGGCGCTTCGAGTTTGAAGGCAACGCTTTTTTGCACCACATGATCCGCAACATCATGGGTTGCCTGGTTGCGATTGGCAAAGGCACGCGCCCGCCAGAATGGATGGCCGAGGTGCTGGCGGCCCGCTCGCGCGATGCAGCCGCCCCCACCTTTTCGCCCGATGGGCTGTATTTTCTGGGGCCGGTGTATGACGCCGCCTGGGGCCTGCCCGCCCGCACGGCTGCGTATGATGCGCTGTCATGAGCAGCCCGCAAACCCCTCCCTCTTCCGCACATCTCCCAGCCACCCGCACGCGCATCAAGGTCTGTGGCCTCACGCGCGAGCAGGACGTGGATGCCGCCGTCGCCGCCGGGGTGGACGCCGTGGGCTTCGTGCTCTACGCCCCCAGCCCGCGCGCCGTGACGCCGCAGCGCGCGGCGCAACTGGCCGCGCGCCTGCCGCCCTTTGTCACGCCAGTGCTGCTGTTCGTCAACGAAACCGCTATCAATGTAATAGCTGCTAGCGCAATAGTAGCGGGCGCTACACTCCAATTTCATGGTGATGAAACGCCCGATGACTGCTGGGCGGCCAGCGGCCAGGGCGCACGCACCTACCTGCGCGCCGCACGCATTCCCCTGGGGGAGCAAGGCATTGGGTTCGACCTCGTAGAATATGCCCATGTTCACTCCCGCGCCCGGGCCATCCTGCTCGACGCCCATGTCGAAGGCTATGGCGGTGGCGGCAAGGCATTCCATTGGTCACTCCTTCCTCCAAGCGTCGCCTCTCACCTCGTT
>JANJVG010000022.1 GCA_024710165.1 Burkholderiaceae bacterium | reverse complement strand
GTCGTAACGGCGCTTGAGCTGCACATCGATCTGGCCAAAGGCGTTGGCGATGCGGTTGCGCAACTCCACCAGCCGGTTGTAGACCGACATGGCCCACAGGCCCACCACGGCCAGCACTCCGATCACCACCCAGGTTGTCATGGACATGTCCCACCTCCTTGTGAATCTGGAGAGGCATATTAGGGCACGGGCATGACGGCTCAGGCGCACACCCTCCTGAATTTGAACAATTTTGGCCTCAAGCCCTTATCCATCAAGCGCTTATAGCTATTGATTCAATAGCTATCAGGTCAGGCCCTTGTTGCGCATCCAGTCGGCGGTGTTGAAAAAGCTGGCCTTCAGGCGCGTGCGCAGCGCCTCGGGGGTGGCGCATTCGGCCATGGCCTGGTCCATGCAGGCGACCCACTGGTCGCGCTCTTTCACGCCGATGGCAAACGGCATGTGGCGCGCACGCAGGCGCGGATGGCCGAAGCGGCTTTGATAGTGGTCCGGCCCGCCCAGCCAGCCGCAGAGAAACCAGAACAGCTTGTCGCGCGACTCGTCGAGCGTGCTGCCGTGCGTGGCGCGCAGCGCGGCGTAGCCGGGTTCGAGGTCCATGAGGTCGTAAAAGCGGTCCACCAGGGCGCGCACGGCGGGTTCACCGCCCAGGCGATCGAACAACGGAGCTTCGGTCGGGGTGTCTTCAGGATTCATGACAAAAACAGGTTGCAGCGCAATACCAGCAAGCGCAAGCAGCTACGAAAATAATAGTGTGTTTACTCGGCGGCGCGGCGCAGCGTGTCCACCACGGGGCGCTGCAGCACCTCGCGCAGGCCCCACCAGCCCGCCAGCAGCGCCAGCACGGCACCGGCCAGGCCGCCCACCAGCGGCACCACGGGCGAGGCGGTCCAGGCAAAGTCGAACACGAAGCGTGCCAGCGCCCAACCCACGGCCACGGCCACGCAACTCGCCAGCACCCCGGCGAGCAGGCCCACGCCCGCCAGTTCCGCGCGCTGCACGTCGCGCAGCAGGCTGGCGCGCGCGCCCAGGGCGCGCATGATGGCGTACTCGCGGGCGCGCTCCTCGCGCGTGGCGGTGACGGCGGCGAACAGCACCACCAGCCCGGCGGCCAGCGTGAAGCCGAACAGGAATTCGACCGCGCGCACCACCTGGTCGAGCACGCGCTGCACCTGCGCCAGCGTGGCACCCATGTCCACGTTGGTGATGTTGGGGAATTGGCGCACCAGGGCGTTGTCGAAGCCCGCCGCCTCGGGCGCGCGGTAGGCGGCCAGATACGTCACGGCGGCATCGGGCAGGTGCTCCACCGGGAACATAACGAAGAAGTTGGCGCGCATCGATCCCCAGTCCACCTTGCGCAGCGAGGTGATGCGCACCTCGTGCTGCACCCCCGCCATGTCGAAACGCATGCTGTCGCCCAGTTTCAGGCCCAGTGTCTTGGCCAGGCCGTCTTCGACGCTGGCGCCGCCCGCCTCGCCGGGCGTCCAGCGGCCTGCCACCACCTGGTTGTGCGGCGGCTGCGCAGCGGCGTTGGAAAGGTTGAATTCGCGCTCGACCAGGCGCTGGGCGCGGTCCTCGGTGTAGCGCTCGGGCGTGATGGGCTGGCCGTTGATGGCCACCAGCCGGCCACGGATCATGGGGTACCAGTCGTAGCGGCGCACGCCCGCACTCTCGATGGTCTGGCGGAACGCGTCCGCCTGGTCGGGCTGGATGTTGATGACGAAGCGGTTGGGCGCATCGGGCGGCGTGGCCTGGCGCCAGCTGGCGATCAGGTCGGTGCGCAGCAGCACCAGCAGCACCAGCGCCAGCAGCCCCACGGCCAGGCTGCTGACCTGCACCACGGCGTAGGCCGGGCGGGCCGATATCTGCCGCGTGGCCAGCACCATCCAGCGCGGCGCGGTGGATTCATTCACGCTCTTGCGCAGCAGCAGCACGGCCAGCCAGCTCAAGAGCGCAAACACGCCCACGGCCACCGCAAAACCGCCCACGGCGATGAGCCCGAGTTTCAGGTCGCTGCTGACCACCAGCAAGAGCGCAGCAAAACCCGCCACGCCCAAACCCAGCACGGCCACCGAGGCCGGGCGCAACCCGCCCATGTCGCGCCGGATCACGCGCAGCGGCGGCACCTGGGCCAGCTGCAGCACCGGCGGCAGGCCAAAGGCGACGAGCAGCGTGAGCCCCACGCCCAGGCCCAGCGCCACCGGCCAGGCGCTGGCGGCGGGCAGGCTCGATTCGACCAGCCCGGCCAGCAGCAGCACAAAGCCATAGTGCACGGCATAGCCCAGCAGCACGCCCAGGGCACTGGCGGCCAGCCCCACCAGCAGGAATTCAATCGCGTAGCTGCCCGCGATGGTGCGCTGGCTCTGGCCCAGCACGCGCAGCATGGCCGAGGCGTCGAGGTGCCCGGCCGCAAAGCCACGCGCTGCCAGCGCCACCGCCACCGCCGACAGCAGTGCGGCCAGCAAAGCCACGAGGCTGAGGAATTTCTGGGCGCGGTCCAGCGTCTGCTGCATTTCGGGGCGGCCCGATTCGAGCGATTCGAGGCGCACGCCGCGCACGCCGGGCTTTTCCAGCTCCTGCGCGGCCCAGGCACTGAAGTCGCGCACGGCCGGGGGTTCCCCGGCCACGGCAAAGCGGTAGGTCAGGCGGCTGGCGGGCTGCACCAGGCCGGTGGCGGGCACGTCGGCGTCGTTCACCATCACGCGCGGCGCAAAAGCCATGAAGCCTGCACCCCGGTCGGGCTCCACAACGATGATGCGCGCAATGCGCAGGCTGGCATCGCCCAGCAGCAGCGCATCGCCCATCTGCAGGCCCAGCGCTTCGAGCAGCGGGGCATCCACCCACACCTCGCCGGGCGCAGGGATGTCGCGCGTCTTTCGCTCCTCGGCCCCCGGGGCATCGGCCACCGTGAGGCTGCCGCGCAGTGGATAACCCGGCTGCACGCTCTTGAAAGCCACCAGGCGGGCGGCACCGCCCTGGACGTCACTGGCGCGCCCCATGGTCGGAAAGCCCACCGTAGTCACCGTTTGCAGGCCCAGCGCCTGGGCGCGCTGCACGATGGGTTCGGGCGTGGGGTTATCGCTGGCCACCACGGCGTCGCCGCCGAGGATCTGCAGGGCATCGCGCTGCAGACCGCCCTGCAGCCGATCGGCAAAAAAGGCCACCGAGGTGAGCGCGGCCACGGCCAGAGTCACAGCCACGGCCAGCAGGCGCAGCTCGCCCGCGCGCAGGTCGCGCAGCAAGGTGCGCCAGCCGAGCTGGAAAGTCGAAAGGTTCATGGGCACAACCTTAGCGC
Organism: Burkholderiaceae bacterium; assembly: GCA_024710165.1. Lineage (GTDB taxonomy): Bacteria > Pseudomonadota > Gammaproteobacteria > Burkholderiales > Burkholderiaceae_C > Simplicispira. Next base: position 9,118 of record JANJVG010000022.1, on the reverse strand, counting down.
AATTGGCCTGGCGGGTTGGGCCGGGGGGCTTTGCCCGCCGCTGCCGCGGCTCACTCCCACCACATGGCGCCAATGTCGTGCGCAAAGATGGGGTAGTTCATCCACACCCCGCGCAGCCCTTTGCGCGCCACGGTGCCGATCTGCGCCGTAAACACCCAGGCATTGACGGCATCGATCGCCAGGTGCCTCTGGATGTCGACAAAAAGCATCTGCCGCTCACGGGCATGGCTGCTGGCCGCGTGGCGTGCCACCAGGTCGCGAAAGGGCTGGCTGTCGTAGCCAAAGTAATACTGGGGATCGGTGTAAATCAGGTAGTCGAGCGGCTCGACATGGTTGATGAGCGTCAGATCGAACTGGCCCTTGAAGGCGCCCGAGAGCCACTGCGCCCATTCAACCTGCTCGATCTTGAGCACGATGCCCACCCGGGCCAGGCCGGCCGCCACGGCGGGCCCGCCCGCGCGGGCGTAGGGCGTGGGAGGCAGGGTCAGCCGCAGCTCCAGCGGGGTGCTCACGCCTGCCTCTTTCAGCAGGGCCCGGGCGCGCTCGGGGTCGTAGGGGTACATGCCGGCCAGGTGCACATAGCCGGCATCGGTGGGTGCAAAGTGGCTTCCGATGGCCTTGCCACGGCCTTCGAGCACGTCGCGGATAAAGGCCTCGCGGTCGATGGCGTGCGTGATGGCACGGCGCACACGCACGTCGTCCAGCGGCTTGCGCCGGTGGTTGAACGCCAGCATGCCCTTGCCGCCCGACGAACCGATCAGCACCTGGTAGCGGCTGTCCCCCTGAAAGCGCCGGACGTTGTGCGTGGCAAAGTTGAAGAACAGGTCGATCTCCCCGGCCTGCACCGCGGCGGCCTGGGCCACCGGGTCGTTGATGAACCGGAAGCTGACCTGTGCGATACGCACGCGGGCCCGCTGCCGATAGGAATCTGCCTTGACCAGGGCAATGTGTTTGCCCCGCACCCACTGCTCCAGGCGGTAGGGCCCGGTGCCCACAGGCCAGGAGGCGGCCTGGGCCGCACTGTCGGGGTGCAACACCACGGCGCCGGCTTCCCCCAGCCGGAACAGCAGGTGCGCATCAGGCCGGTGGAGCACCAGAATGACGGTGCGGGGATCGGGGGTGTCAATACGGGCGATGTTGTCAAACAGCGCCTTGCGCAGCTTGTTGGTGGAGCCAGGCGCCATGGCCCGCTCGAATGAGAACTTCACGGCCGAAGCGTCGAACGGGGCGCCATCATGGAAGACCACATCCTTGCGCAGCCGGAAGGTGCAGGCCTTGCCATCCGGGTCCTGGGCCCAGGACTCGGCCAGCAGCGCAGTGACCGCGCCGTTCTCCTCGATTTTTGTCAGCCCCTCCAGAACGTTGTAGTGCACTACCTCGCCAATCGAGGCGGCTGGTGCCATGGTCGGATCCAGGCTGTCGGGCTCGAGCGAAATGTTGATGGACAGCCCGCGCGGTGCTGTCTGGGCCTGCGCCATCGGGGCCATGCCCAGGCAAAGCCCGCCCAGGCAGGCGATGGCGGCCTGGCGGCGGGTCAAGGGCACGGGTTCTTCGGGGGTTGGCGGTGCGGACAACTGCCCCCCGCTTCCCCCGTTTTCCGGCGCAATGAATGGAACAAACTGTGACATAGTGCGCATTCTTTAACACAAATCGCCTGCCATGGCCAAGATCTCCCCCGATTGACGGACACCTCCCGCTCCCTCCAACATGCCGCAATCCACCCCCGCGATTCCACGCCGGCCGCTTTCCATGGCCTGGAAGGTGCTGCCCTTGCTGGCCCTGCTGGTGCTGGGCGGCATGGCCTGGAGCATGCAAGCCCTGTACCAGGAGCGGGAAAAACGGTTCCGGCACCAGGCCGAGCGGGAGTTGCAGGCCATCAGCCACCTGCAGACCCAGAGCGTGACCGAATGGCGCGAGCGGCGCTGGTCGGACGCGATGGCCCTGTCCGACGACGCCGCATATGCCTACACGGTGGCCCGCTGGCTGCAGGAACCATCCGAGCCGCGGACATCGCAGGTGCTCAACCGGCTGCGCATTCTGCAGGAGCGCGCCCGGTACACCGCGGTGTACCTGGTGGATACGGAGGGGCGCTTGCGGCTGTCGCCGGGCGATGGCGTCCAGGGGCATCTGCCGGTACAGGAGATGCAGGCCCTGCGCAACGCGCTCACAACCGCACAGGCCATCCCGGTCGAAATGCGCCGCGATGCATTTTTTGCCTTTCCGTTTTTCGGGCTGCTGGCGCCACTCTTTGACGGAATGGACCCGGTGGGTGCGGTCTGGCTGGTCAGCGATGTGCGGGCCACGCTCTACCCGCTGCTCGAATACTGGCCCACCCCGAGCAAGACGGCAGAGTCCGCCCTCGTGCAGCACGCCGGCGACGCCGTGGAGTTCGTCAGCCCCCTGAGGCACCGCGACCCGGCGCTGCCCCCGCTGCGCCTTGCCATGACCGAGCGCAGCGATCCGGCCGTACAGGGCGCCCACGGCGAGCGCGGCATTCTTTACGGGCACGACTACCGCGGCAAGGAGGTGCTGGCCATGATCAGTACGGTGCCCGATTCGCCCTGGATCGTGCTGTCCAAGGTGGACGTGGCCGAAGCCTTCGGCGAAATGCGCACCCGCGAATGGCTGGCGCTGAGCCTGCCCATCAGCCTGGTGCTGCTGCTGGCGGGAGCGGCGGCGGCCCATTGGCAATGGCGCGCACGGCGGCGCGAGCAGAAGCTGAAACTGGAGTTGCAGCGCCACATGCGCTGGCTTGAAAGCGGCCAGAAGGCCGCCGCCATCGGCTATTTTGCGTACGAGGTCGGCCGGGAAGAGTTCCTCATGTCCGACATGGCCAACCAGATCTACGGCCTGCCGCCCAGCGGCCGCATGCCGCAGCGCCAATGGATTGCCACCCTGCACCCGGACGAGCGCGAACAGATTCTGGCGGTGCACGCCCGCGCCATACAGCAGCACACCCCCCTGCAGATCCAGTACCGCATCTGCCGGGCCAATGACGGGCAGGTTCGCTGGGTGCAGGTATGGGGCGATCACGAGACAAATTCCGACCCGAACCACGCGGCGCGCATGACGGGCACAGTGCAGGACATCACCGAGCGCAAGTACTCCGAGCAGCAACTGGCCCACTACCGCACGGCCCTCGAAGCACAGGTGCGCCTGGACCCGCTGACGCAGGTGGCCAACCGGCGGGCCCTGGACGAGGCCGTCACCCGCGAATGGCACCGCGCACTGCGCAGCGGCGCACCGCTGTCACTGCTGATGGTCGATGTGGACCACTTCAAGGCCTACAACGACCACTACGGCCATGTGGCGGGCGACCGCAGCCTTCAGCAGGTGGCGCAGGCGCTGTCCAACGCGGTGGGCCGCGAGGGCGAACTGGTGGCGCGCTACGGCGGTGAAGAATTTGCCGTGCTGCTGCCCGACACCGATGTGCCGCAGGCCGTGGCCCTGGCGCAGCGCATGCTGGAGGCCGTGCGTGCACTGCACATCGAGCATCGGGCGTCCGTGGGCCGGCCCCACGTGACGATCAGCATCGGGGTGGCCTGCATCCACCCCAGGCTCCTGGTGCCCCTGGCAGCACGACACGACGCCCCCCCGGGCGCCGCCGATTCACCCAGTGCCACCGACGTGGCCCAGGCCCTGTTCGAACAGGCCGACACCGCGCTGTACAACGCCAAAAAAGCGGGTCGCGACCAGGTGATGGTCTGCGCCTCGGCGGAGCCCCTGCCCTCGCTCCCGGCCACAGACCCGTAGGCCACTCAGGTGTTCTTGCTGATCGAGATGGTGGGAAACTTGGCCGAGAAGTCCTTGGACTGCCGGGCGATCTTGGCGGCCACGTCGCGGGCCACCTGCAGGTAGATCCGGGTCACCTCGCCCTCGGGCTCGGCCACCACGGTGGGTTGGCCGCTGTCAGCCTGCAGGCGGATCTGCATGGCCAGCGGCAGCGCACCAAGGTAGTCCATGCCGTAGTCCTGCGCCATGCGGCGTCCGCCACCCTCGCCGAAGATGTGCTCGGCATGGCCACAGTTCGAGCACACATGCACGGCCATGTTCTCGACGATACCCAAAATGGGCACGCCCACCTTCTCGAACATCTGGATGCCCTTCTTGGCGTCGAGCAGGGCGATGTCCTGCGGCGTGGTCACGATCACCGCGCCGGTGATCGGCACGCGCTGGCTCAGCGTGAGCTGGATGTCGCCGGTGCCGGGCGGCATGTCCACGACGAGATAGTCCAGGTCTTTCCAGTTCGTCTGGCGCAGCAGCTGCTCCAGCGCCTGTGTGGCCATGGGGCCGCGCCAGATCATGGCCTGGTCCGGGTCCACCAGGAAGCCGATCGACATGACCTGCACACCGTGGTTGACCAGCGGCTCCATGGTCTTGCCGTCCCGGCTTTCGGGCTTGCCGCTGATGCCCATCATCATGGGCTGGCTCGGGCCGTAGATGTCGGCATCGAGCAGGCCCACACGGGCCCCTTCGGCCGCCAGCGCCAGCGCCAGGTTGGCCGCCGTGGTGCTTTTGCCCACGCCGCCCTTGCCCGAGGCCACCGCCACGATGTTCTTCACGCCCGGCAGCAGCTGCACGCCGCGCTGCACGGCATGGGCCACCACCTTGGTAACGATGTTCACCTGAACGCTTTCCACACCCGCCACGCTGCGTGCCGCGGCCTCCAGGCGCTCGCGCAGCGCGGCCTCCTGGCTTTTTGCGGGGTAGCCCAGTTCGATGTCAAACGCCACGGAGCCACCGCTGATGCGCAGCCGGTGCACCGCGCGAGCGCTGACGAAATCCTTGCCCGTGCCGGGGTCCTGCACTGTGCCGAGGGCCGCCATCAGGCCCTGTTCGTTGATAGCCATTCCAAAGTACTCCTGTAGCACCCGTTCGCACGGCCAACGGGCCCGCGTAGTCTATCCAAGCCCCCCAACCCCACTGGCTGCAGGACAATGCAGGCCTGCAACCCCGCCGCATACCCCGAGGAATCCCGTGAAATTCAAGATGTCGCACAACTCGCTGTTTGCCATCCTGCTGCGCTCGCCGTGGTGGGTCAGCTTTGCGCTGGTGGGCCTGTTCTCGCTGGCTGCTGCCGCCTTGCTGCCGCGCGAGTACGTTTATGCGGGCGTGCTGGGCACGTTCCCGTTCTTCGCCGTGGGCTGCGTGGCTGCCTGGCGCCAGTGGCGCGCACCCAGCGCGGCGCGCGTGGCGGCCATGCACGCGCAGCTGCAGACCTGGCACTGGCGCGATTTCGCCGATGCACTCGAGCGCAGCTGGAACACCAATGGCCTGACCGTGCAACGGCTCACTGGCGGTGGGGCAGCCGATTTCGTGCTGACCCAAGACGGGCAGACGCTGCTGGCCAGCGCCCGGCGCTGGAAGGCGGCCACCCACGGCATGGAGCCGCTACGGGAGTTGCACGCCGCCATGCAGGCGCGTGGCGCTGCGGCCGGCCTGTACCTGCTGGCCCAGGGTAGCCTGAGCGACAACGCCCGGCTGTTTGCGCGCGACCACGGCATCACCGTGGTGCAAGGCGACGCACTGGCCGGCCTCCTGCTCGGCGCACGCTGACCTGCAGCCATCGCGCAACGGCCGGGGTTTTCCCAAGGTCTTGGCGCAACGCACTGCCGCACACTCAGGGGCCGATTCCCTGGCCCTCACGCATTCCGCCACCATGCCCCAGACTGCGCTTTCGTCCGCCTCCACGACCCCACGCACCGGGCTGCTGCTGACCGGCGGCGGCGCACGTGCTGCCTACCAGGTGGGCGTGCTCGAAGCCATCGCCGACCTGCGCCTGGCCTGCGGTGCAGGCAAGGAGCCCAACCCCTTCCCCATCGTCACAGGCACTTCGGCCGGCGCCATCAACGCCGCCGCGCTGGCCTGCGGCGCCGACCAGTTCGACCGGGCGGTGCGCCGCATCGCGCGCGTGTGGAGCAACTTCCACGCGCACAACGTGTACCGTGCCGACTCCATCAGCGTGATGCGCAGCGGCGCGCGCTGGCTCACGCTACTGTCGCTGGGCTGGGTGCTGGCGCGCTGGCGCCGCATGCGCCCGCGCTCATTGCTGGACAACGATCCGCTGGCACAACTGCTCGTCAAGATGGTGCCGCTGGTGCGCCTGCCGCGCCTGATCCGCCAGGGCCACCTGCAGGCGCTGGCCGTCACTGCATCGAGCTACAGCTCGGGCGAGCACGTGACCTTCTTTGAGGCCGGGGAGCGCCAGGACCCGTGGGTGCGCTCGCAGCGCCGCGCCGTACGCGACCGCATCACGCACGAGCACCTGCTGGCTTCGGCGGCCATTCCCTTCGTGTTCCCGGCCACGGCGATCGACATCGAGGGGCACACCGAATACTTCGGCGACGGCTCCATGCGCCAGTCGGCCCCCATCGCACCGGCCATCCACCTGGGCGCCGAACGCGTGCTGGTGGTGGGCGCGGGCCGCATGCACGAGCCCAAGGGCGACGTGACGGCCGCCCTCTCCACCGGCTACCCCTCGCTGGCACAGATTGCGGGCCATGCACTGTCGAACATCTTCCTCGACGCGCTCTGGGTGGACGTGGAGCGCATGCAGCGCATCAACCAGACGATTTCGCTGATCCCGCCCGAGGCGCGCGCGCACAGCGCGCTGCGCCCGATCGAGCTGCTGGTGATCGCGCCCTCGGAGCGGCTGGATGCCGTGGCCGCGCGCCATGTTGCCGACCTGCCCGCACCCGTGCGCACCATGCTGGGGGCGCTGGGGGTGTCATCGAAAAGTCAGGACGTGCGCAACGCAGCGCTGGCCAGCTACCTGCTGTTCGAACAGGGCTACACGCGCGACCTCATGGCCCTGGGCCGCGCCGACACGCTGGCGCAGCGCGCGGCGGTGTGCCGGTTCTTCGGCTGGCAGGACACCGGCGCCGAGCTACCCAAACGTCCCACGGCCTGACCACCCTCAGCAGCGCATGAGGTGGCCACCATGCCAGGCACCTGCGCCAATACCACAAGCGGGTGGCCAGGGCACCCGTGGAGCGGGCTTTGCCCGGCCACCGGGGGCGTCCTCCTGCCCGCAGCGAGAGCGGGGGGAAGGCGCAAGGCGCCTCAGGGGGTGTTCACCTCTTCATCCACCCCAAGCCCTTGGCGTGCAGGCTCTGCACGTACAGACGCTCGGGCGTTTCGGTGATGGCCGTCGTTTCGGGGTAGGCGCCCGTGGGGTCCTGCAGGTCGGCCACCACCTTGCCATCCTCGGTGAAGGCGATCACATGGCCATAGGCCTTGGGAATGGGCCAGAGCGCACGCGGCAGGCGCAGCGTGAGCGCGCGCAGCCAGGGCTTGTCGGCCATGCCGTCGATGGTGGGGTTGCGCGGCTTGGCGAAGCCCAGCCAGATCTTGCCGTCCAGCCCGCGCATGAGGTTGTCGGGGTAGCCCGGCAGGTTGTCCAGCAGCACCTGAGCCTGCACATTGCTGCCCTGGGCGATGTCGAGGTCCCGCGCGTCCACGGCGATCTTCCAGACGCGGTACTTGCCGGTCTCGTTAACGAACAGGTGCTGCTCGTCGCTGCTCAGCGCCACGCCGTTGGCAAAGCTGAGGCCCTTGGCCACCACGCGCACCGCGCGGCTGGCCGGGTCGTACTCGAGCACCCGGCCGGTAGCGGACTGCTCCAGGATGTCGAGCACGCTGGCCTCGAAGGTGCCGCCCCACTCCTTGGGCGCGAAGCGGGTGGAGGCGTCGCTGAGATAGATCTTGCCGTTCTTCGCCACCACCACGCCGTCGGCGTAGCGGATCGGGTCGTCACCCACGCGGTCGGCCAGCACCTGCACCTGGCCCTGGGGTGAAACCGACAAAAGGCCCTTGACGGCGTCGGCCGCGATCAGGTGGCCCGCCGCATCGAAATCAAAGCCCAGCACGCGCCCACCGGTGTTGAAGAACACCTCCTGCTGCGACCCATCAGGCGCCATGCGCAGGATGTTGCCGCTGAGCACGGTGGTGTAGAGCTTGCCGTCCTTGCCGAGGGCGATGTGCTCGGGGCCGATTTCGCCACCCAGGTCGATCATCTGCAGATTGGCCAGGCGCTGGTTGGGCGCGTGCACGCCCTGGTAGCCCGGTGCCGCTGGTGCCTGCCAGGCGACCGGTGCAATGGGCACCGGCCAGGCCAGCAGATAGGCCAGGCCCGCCAGCGCTACGCCCCCAACGTGATGAACAGCTTCTTGATCATGGTGGTCTCCTTGGGTGTCTTGTTGTGGCGGGCATTGTGCCCAGCACCCCCGGCCCTTGCCCAGACGGGACTGACGCCTGGGCGACCCACCCGTAAAATGCCGGGTTCCGCCAAGAATGGCGAATCCGCTTTGAGAGCCGCTCCCATGCCCGCACGCAAACTCTTCGTCACCACCGCCCTGCCCTACGCCAACGGCAACTTCCACATCGGCCACATCATGGAATACATCCAGGCCGACATCTGGGTGCGCACGCAGCGGCTGCTGGGCAACGAGGTGAACTTCGTCGGCGCCGACGACACGCACGGCGCGCCCATCATGATCGCCGCCGAGAAGGCCGGCAAGACGCCGCAGCAGTTCGTGGCCGACATCGCCGCCGGACGCCAGCAGTACCTCGACGGCTTTCACATCGAATTCGACAACTGGCACAGCACCGACGCGCCCGAGAACCACCAGCTCGCCCAGGACATCTACCGGGGCCTCAAGGCCAACGGCCTGATCGAGACACGCACCATCGAACAGTTCTTCGACCCCGAGAAGAACATGTTCCTGCCCGACCGCTTCATCAAGGGCGAGTGCCCCAAGTGCCACGCCAAGGACCAGTACGGCGACAACTGCGAGGTCTGCGGCGCCGTGTACGCGCCCACCGACCTCATCAACCCCTATTCCGCCCTCTCGGGCGCCAAGCCCGTGCTCAAGCACTCAGAGCACTTCTTCTTCAAGCTGTCGGACCCGCGCTGCGTGGCCTTTCTCGAAGAATGGACGCAGGACGGCCGCCTGCAGACCGAGGTGGCCAACAAGGTGCGCGAATGGTTCACCGTGCGCACCAACCCCGACGGCACGCAGAGCGAGGGCCTGGGCGACTGGGACATCTCGCGCGACGCGCCCTATTTCGGCATCGAGATCCCCGACGCGCCGGGCAAGTATTTCTATGTGTGGCTCGA
>JANJVG010000221.1 GCA_024710165.1 Burkholderiaceae bacterium | reverse complement strand
GCCATCGCGGGCACGGTGCTCAAGGACCTGATGACCGAGCCCGTGGGCCAAGGCAAGGGCGGGTGCGATGTGTACCTGGGAGACATCTGGCCCACCAGCGAGGAAATCCACGCCTTGATGAAATTCGCGATGAAGGGCAAGGCCTTCCGCGAGAACTACGCCCGGGTCGCCACCGACCCCGGCGCGCTGTGGAAAAAAATCAAAGGCGTGAGTGGCACCACCTACACCTGGCCCGCCAGCACCTACATTGCCGAGCCGCCGTTCTTTGCCCATTTTGCTATCGAAAACGAAGCTGCTAGCGAAATATCAGAAAGCGCTGGAGGCCAAAAAGACCAAAAATTTCCATCCGTCATGGGCGCGCGCATCATGGCGCTGTTTGGCGACTCCATCACCACCGACCACATCTCGCCCGCAGGCTCCATCAAGGAAAGCTCGCCCGCGGGCCAGTGGCTGCTGCAGCACGGCGTGCAGAAAGCAGATTTCAACAGCTACGGCGCCCGGCGCGGCAACCATGATGTGATGGTGCGCGGCACCTTTGCCAATGTGCGCATCAAGAACCTGATGATTCCGCCCACCCCGGATGGCTCACGCGAAGAGGGCGGCGTGACGGTGTTCCAGAACGATGGCTCGCTGCAAGGCGAGAAGATGTTCATCTTTGACGCCGCCACACACTACATGGCGCAGGGCACGCCCACGGTGGTGTTTGCGGGCGAGGAGTACGGCACCGGCTCCAGCCGTGACTGGGCGGCCAAAGGCACTCAGTTGCTGGGCATCAGGGCGGTGGTGGCGCGCAGCTTCGAGCGCATCCACCGCAGCAACCTGGTGGGCATGGGCGTTTTGCCCTTGCAGTTCAAGGCAGGCGACTCGTGGGAGGCGCTGGGCCTCAAGGGGGACGAGGTCATCGATGTGGTGCCCGACCCCGCACTGACGCCACAAAGTGATGCCCGGCTGGTCATCCACCGGGCCGATGGCTCCCGCCAGCACCTTGCCGTGATGCTGCGCATCGACACCCCCATCGAGGTGGAGTACTACCAGGCCGGCGGCATCCTGCCTTACGTGCTGCGGCAGTTGTTGCAGGGCTGAGCGATTCGCCGACCCATAGGGAACACGCCGATACTGCAGCGCGGCAGTCTTGTTACAGTCAATGGATTGCGCAGGGTCCATTGTCGGTGTTGCCCTTGCGTGCCTGGCCTCCGTCGGATCTGACCGCCCCCATCGTTGAACCCCGTTGCCCCATGACAGGCCTTTCCCCTCCACCAGCGAGCGAGCTGCCTTTGTCTGAACTGACTGAGCGGCTGCGCGAATCCGAGCTGCGCCTGCAGTCCATCGGGCGCAATCTTCCGGGCAGCGTCATTTACCAGCTGGTGCGCGATGCACAAGGCCGTCGCCGGTTTGCCTATGTGGGCGAAGCCATCGAGCGGCTGACCGGCCTGTCGGCAGACGAGGTGCTGCGCGACCCCCACGTGCTGTACGACCGCATCCTGCCGGAGGATCAGCCCGGTTTCATGGCGCGCGCGGAGCAGTCGTACCGCAGCTTGTCAACCATCGAAACGCAGGCCCGCATTCGCCGCCTGGACGGTGAGGTGCGCTGGATTCGCATGGCGTCCACGCCGCGCGCGCTGGCCACGGGGGAAGTGATCTGGGATGGCCTGCTCACCGACATCACCGAACAGCGCCTGGCCGAGGCTGCCACGCGCGCCTACGAAACCCAGCTGGCCGGGGTGCTGCGCCACCTACCCGGTGCGGTGGCCCGCCTGGGCCTCGGGCTGGAAATCCTCTACGCCAACCATACGCAAGCCCAGTGGGTGGACACCACTGTGGAGCGCATGATCGGCCGGCGCGTGCCCGATTTCATCTCCCCCCAGCTGATGGAGCGCATGCTGCCGTTTTTGCAGCGCGCCATGAAGGGTGAAACCGTGGTGTTCGAAAACCGCATCGACCGCCCCGACGGCGAGGTGCGCTTTCGCCACACCACCCTGGTGCCCGAGCGCACCGATGATGGCACCGTGGTGGCCATCGTGCTGTTCGCCTATGACCTGACCGAACTCAAAAAAATGCAGCGCGAGCTGTCGCAGCAAAAAGCCCTGCTCACCAGCCTCATTCAGGCCTTCCCCGACATGGTGTTCCTCAAGGACTCACAGGGCGTGTACCAGGCCTGCAACCCGGTGTTCGAGCGCTTTCTGGGACGCCGCGAAAGCGACATTCTGGGCCGCACCGACGCCCAGCTGATGTCGTCCCATGCGGCTGAGCACTTTGCCCGCAACGATCAACAGGCCATGCAGGCCTGGCAGCCGCTGGTGTTCGAGGAAGCGCTGACCTTCGCCGAAGACGGCTACGAGGGCCAGTTTGAAACCATCAAGACGCCCATCCGCGACCCCCAGGGCCGCGCCACGGGGGTGCTGGGTGTGGCGCGCGACATCACCGACCGCAAGCGCGCCGCGCAAGAAATCGAACGCCTGGCCTTCTACGACGCCCTCACCCAGCTGCCCAACCGGCGCCTGCTGCTCGACCGCCTGCAACGCCTGGTGCTCAGCAGCCAGCGCACCCAGCAGCACGGCGCCCTGCTGTTCATCGACCTGGA
>JANJVG010000220.1 GCA_024710165.1 Burkholderiaceae bacterium | reverse complement strand
GATCCCCGGCCACTGCGATCCCACGGTGAACCTGCACGATGCCCTGATCGGCGTGCGCGGCGGTCTGGAGACCGGGGTGGTGGAGCGCGTCATCCGGGTTGATGCCAGAGGCGCGCTGAGCTGATCGGCGCCAGAATCGGTGGCTTCGCGCGGCCTGGCCGCGCCCTGCCCTGTTCTGGAACGCCCTGCCCATGCACGCACTGCCGACGCCCCCTCACCCAATCCTGCGCCCTTTCGCCGCCGTGCAGGCGGTGCTGCTGCTCGCCGCGCTGACCGCGCTCATCGTGCAGTCCCCCGCCGCCCTGCCGCTGTGGGTGGCCGCCTGGCTCACCGCCGCCTGGGCCCTATGGGCACTGCTGCGCGGGCGCATCGGCATGCTGCTGGCGCTGGTGGTGCAGTGCGGTGCGCTGGCCACGGTCACCAGCGCCACGGGGCTGCTGCACTGGCATTGGCTGTTCAAGCCCTTGGCCATGGTCTTTGCTATTGTTTTGGTAGCTTATAGCGCCCATCAATCAAGCGCCAGAGGCCGATTTAATTCAAAACCCTGGTGGCTGCTCGGCGCGGCGCTGGCGGGCTCGCTCGCGGGCGACGCCTTCCTCATGGTCGAGGGATTCTTCATCCCCGGGCTGGTGAGCTTTCTGTTGGCACACATCGCCTACATCGTGCTGTTCCGCCAGGGCGTGGCCTGGCTGCCCCGGCCTGGCGCCTTGGCCGCCACGCTGGGCGTGGGCGGCGCCATGTATGCCTATCTGTGGCACGGCGGGCTGCCCCCCGAACTGCGCATTCCGGTGGCGGTGTATGTCACCGCGATCGCGCTCATGGCGGCGCAGGCCCTGGGCCGCGCCAGCGTGCTGGGCGACCGCGCGGCGCGCCAGGTGGCGCTGGGAGCCTGCTTCTTCATGCTCAGCGATTCGCTGCTGGCCACCAACCGCTTCGTGCAGCCGCTGCCGCTGGCGCAGGTGGGCGTGCTGGCCACCTACTACGCGGCGCAGGCCTTCATCGTGCACGGCATGGTGGCTGGCCTGCGCAGGAAGTGAAGCACCCCCCTGTGTCGCTTCGCTCCTTCCCCCCTCTCTCGCACCGCTGCGCGCTGCGGGAGGTGGGACGCCACCAGTGCCTGCATGCGGGATTTCTGGCGGCCCTTGCACGGTGGCCGCTGGCCTGGGCCGTGCCAACTTGATGCGCTGCGCGTACAGCGCAACGCGATGGGTCACGAAGACCTCTATTCGGCGTCGGGCTGGCGCGCCGGGTGCGCAGCCTGGAAGGGTACAAGACCCTCGCAATGCTCCGCAATGCGCCGCACCGTGGGGTACGGCGCCAGGTCCAGGCCGAAGCGGCGCGCGTTGAACACCTGGGGCACCAGGCAGCAGTCGGCCAGCGTGGGCGTGTCGCCATGGCAGCACAGGCCGGTCTGCGCGTCGCGCGCCAGCTGCGCCTCGATGGCTTCCAGGCCCAGCGCCATCCAGTGGTGTATCCAGGCGGTGCGCTGCGCGTCGGTGGCCTGCAAGGTGCCGGTGAGGTAGTTGAGCACGCGCAGGTTGTTCAGCGGGTGGATGTCGCAGGCCACGCTCAGCGCCAGCGCGCGCACGCGGGCGCGGCCCACGGCGCCCTGCGGCAGCAGCGCGGGCGCGGGGTGCGTCTCTTCCAGGTATTCGAGGAGGGCGAGCGACTGCGTGAGCGTGGCGCCCCCGTCCTGCAGCGCGGGCACGAGCGCGGCCGGGTTCACGGCGCGGTAGGCGGCCTGGAGCTGCTCGCCGCCGCCGCGCAGCAGGTGCACGGGCACGCTGTCATACGCCAGCCCCTTGAGCGCGAGCGCGATGCGCACGCGGTAGGCGGCCGAGCTGCGGAAGTAGGTGTAGAGCCGCAGCATGGTCACTCGGGCGCTGGCACGCGGCGCACGGTCTGGTCGATGGCGCCAAAGATGCTCTGGCCGGTGGCGTCGAACATCTCGATGCGCACGCGGTCGCCAAAGCGCAGGAAGGGTGTGACCGGGGCGCCGCCCTCGATGGTCTCGACCATGCGCAGCTCGGCCAGGCAGGCGTAGCCCACGCCGCCGTGCGCGATGCGCGAGCCATGCAGGCTGCCATGCTTGTTCGACACCGTGCCCGAGCCGACGATGGAGCCCGCTGCCATGGCGCGCGTCTTCGTCACATGCGCCACGAGCTGGGCGAAGCTGAAGGCCATGTCCTGGCCCGCGTCGGGGCAGCCGAAGGGCTGGCCGTTGAGCTGCACGTTCAGGGGGCGGTGCAGCTTGCAGTCATGCCAGGCATCGCCCAGCTCGTCGGGCGTGACGGCCACGGGCGCGAAGCTGCTCGCGGGCTTGGACTGGAAGAAGCCGAAGCCCTTGGCCAGCTCGGCCGGGATGAGATTGCGCAGGCTCACGTCGTTCACCAGCATGACCAGGCGGATCGCCTGCGCGCACCGCGCCACGCCTGCGCCCAGCGGCAGGTCGCCCGTGACCACGGCCACCTCGGCCTCGAAGTCGATGCCCCAGTCCTCGGTGAGCGCGTCGATGGAGGCCTGCGGCGGCACGAAGCTGTCCGAGCCGCCCTGGTACATCAATGGGTCGGTCCAGAACGATGCCGGCATCTCGCTGCCGCGCGCCTTGCGCACCAGTTCCACATGGTTGAGGTAGGCCGAGCCGTCGGCCCACTGGTAGGCGCGCGGCAGGGGGCTGTGGCATTGCGCGGGGTCGAAGGGCTGCGCGCCCTGGGCCTGGCCCGCGTTGAGCGCGTCGGACACCTGCTGGAGCTGGGGCGCGCAGCGCTCCCAGTCGTCCAGCGCGGCCTGCAGCGTGCGTGCGATGGCGGGGGCGGGTTGGCAGCGGGTGAGGTCGCGGCTGACGACGACGAGCATGCCGTTGCGGCCGCCTTGCTGGAGGGTGGCGAGTTTCATGGGTGGGCTCCGCAATCAGGTGGGACGATAGCTGCCGTCGTGCATCCACGCAGCATGTTTGGGCGCCTTCTTGGTGCGCGCCCATTCGTTGAGCTGGTGAAGTTCTACCAGCTGCGGATGCGCCCGCTGCTCGGCCCCGAGCTGCGGCGCAAGTTCCTGGTTTATCAACGTGCCAGCGCCACGCTGGCACCGGCGGCGGAGTTCGCACAGTTTCTGTACGGACAGGTTGCGTCCCGGGGCTGGAGCGCTTCTGGTCAATGATTCCTGCCGCTCTGCATTCCGTCAGGGCGCATGAACGGGCACGACCCAGGCCAGCGACCACCGCGCAAGGGCCGCCCCATAGCGCTCGTGGTGTTCCCCCTCCCGCAGGAGAGGGGGGGAAAGCACGAAGCGACAAGGGGGTGTTCATCTCAGTGCCGGTCCGCCGATGCGCTCCTGCAGCGACACGGTGCCGCCAATCAGGATGAGCGCAGGGGGCCTAACGCCGTGCTGCTCGCTCAGGGCGGGCAGGGTCTGCAGCGTGCCCACAATGGTGCGCTGCTCCGGCCGGGTGGCACGCTCGACCAGCGCAGCCGGGGTGCCTGCCGGCAGACCATGCCCAATGAGCTGCGCGCAAATGGTCGGCAGATTGGCCACGCCCATGTAAATGACCACCGTCTGGTGCGGCCGCGCCAGGGCGGCCCAGTCCAGCGCCACGGTGCGTTCGTCATCGCCCTGCAGATGGCCGGTGGCAAACACCAGCATGCCCGCATGGTCGCGGTGCGTGAGCGGAATGCCCGTGCTCGCCGCCGCGCCCTGGGCCGCGCTGATGCCTGGAACGGTGCTGCAGGCAATACCGGCGGCCACCAAGGCCTGGGCCTCTTCTCCCCCGCGCCCGAAGATGTACGGGTCCCCCCCCTTGAGCCGCACCAGCGACCGCCCGCTGCGCGCCAGGCGAATCATCAGGTCGATGATGTCCTCCTGCGGCAGCGTGTGGACTCGGCTCTTCTTGCCGACATAGATCCGCTCCGCCTGTGCGGGCACATGGGCAAGCACTTCCCTGGAAACGAGATTGTCATACAGCACCAGCCGCGCCTCGGAGAGCACGCGAACGGCCTTGAGGGTGAGCAGCTCGGCATCCCCGGGGCCCGCACCCACCAGCGTGACATGCCCCCAATCCGCAGGGGGCAGTTGCGCAGGCACTGGCGCCGGACTGTGGCTGCCGTCCTTGCCAAGGTCGGGGGAGGGGGGTTGTTCCATCAAGACTCCGTTCGTCAAAACACCGTGCGTCGGCCCCTGGCGCTTGACACCCATCAAGGACAAGAGGCGCGTTCGGACGGATTATCCGAGCACGCCCCATCACCACGGAGTGGCAACCCCCTCTCCTTTCCAGCCCCCATGCTTTCTATGCCCCCTTCCCGTCCAGGATCCGGCTTGCGCCGCATCGCTGGCATTGTGCTTCTGCCCTGCCTGATGGCCGGAGCCTGGGCCCAGCCTGCCGCCAGCACCCCGCCTGCTGCGGCAGCACCCAGCGTGGACACCGCGGCGCTGTACCAGCAGCACTGCGCCAGTTGCCATGGCGCACAACGCACGGGCGCCATGGGCCCGGCCCTGATGCCTGAAAGCCTGGAACGCCTGCGCCGCCCCGAGGCGCTCAAGGTCATCACCGAGGGCCGCACGGCCACGCAGATGCCGGGCTTTGGCGCCACACTGTCCCAGGCCGAGATCGGCGCGCTGGCGGGCTGGATCTACCAGCCCGTGCTGCCCGCGCCCGGCTGGAGCGATGCCGACATCCGCGCATCGCGTACCGTGCCCACGCCGCACAAGCCCCTGGCCAACCAGCCACAGTGGAAGGCCGATCCGATGAACCTGTTTGTGGTGGTGGAAAGCGGGGACCACCATGTCTCGGTGCTGGACGGCGACCGCTTTGAGGTGCTCACGCGCTTTGCCAGCCGCTACGCCCTGCATGGTGGCCCGAAGTTCACCCCTGACGGGCGCTACGTGTTCTTTGGCTCGCGCGATGGCTGGATCACCAAGTACGACCTTTGGAACCTGGCCGTGGTGGCCGAGGTGCGCGCGGGCCTGAACATGCGCAACGTGGCCGTGAGTGGCGACGGTCGCTGGGTCATGGCCGCCAACTACCTGCCGCGTACGGTGGTGCTGTTCGACGCCGAGCTGCAACTGGTCAAGCGCATCGAGGCCACCACACTGGACGGCAAGAGCGCTTCGCGCGCTTCCGCCGTGTACGACGCCGCACCGCGCAAGAGCTTTGTAGTGGCGCTCAAGGACATCCCCGAGGTCTGGGAGGTTTCCTACGACCCCCAGGCTGCGCCCATCTACGACGGCCTGGTGCACGACTACAAGATGGGCGAAGCCATCGCCAAGCCCGGCTTCCACAACGTGCGCCGCACGCCGCTGGACGAACCGCTGGACGATTTCTTCTTTGACCAGAGCTACCGCCATGTGCTCGGCGCCACACGCCCCAAGGCAGGCAGCGCCGAGGGCGCCAGCGCACAGGTGGTGAACCTGGATGTGCGCCGCAAGATCGCCGACCTGCCCATTGCCGGTATGCCGCACCTGGGCTCGGGCATCACCTTCGCGTGGAACGGCACCACGGTGCTGGCCAGCCCCAACCTCAAGGATGGCGCCATCGACGTGATCGACATGAAGACCTGGCGCACGGTCAAGACCATTCCCACGCCGGGGCCGGGCTTCTTCATGCGCAGCCACGAACACACGCGCTACGCCTGGACCGACTCCATGATGAGCCCCAAGGCCAAGGACACGCTCACACTGATCGACAAGACCACGCTGGAGCCCGTGGCCAGCCTGCGCGAGCCGGGCAAGACACTGGCGCACATCGAGTTCACCAAGGACGGGCGCTACGCCCTGGCCAGCGTCTGGGAGATGGACGGCGCCCTCATCGTGTACGACGCGCAGACGCTCAAGGAAATCAAGCGCCTGCCCATGAAGAAGCCCGTGGGCAAGTACAACGTGTGGAACAAGATCACGCGCTCAGAGGGCACATCGCATTAGGCTGGGGAGCACCCCCCTGTGGCCCTGCGGGCCTTCCCCCCGCTCTCGCATGGCTGCGCCATGCGGGCAGGGGGACGCTCCCAGCGCGGCGGGACGGCCCTTGCGCGGGAGCCCTGGTATCGTCGGCGCCCATCTCATGCGCCGCAGGCGTTGTACACACAGGTTGAATTGACATGGAAGCAATGACCCCCATCACCCGCATCCACCCACAGGCCCAATGGTCGGACGCCGTGGTGCACCAGCACACGGCGTACTTTGTGGAGGTGCCCGAGAGCGGCACCGACATCACCAACCAGACGCAGGCCCTGTTTGCGCAGGCCGAGCGCACCATGGCGCTGTGCGGTACCGACAAGCGCCACATTCTGATGGCGACGATCTACCTCAAGCACATGGCCGACCGCGCTGCCTTCAACGCGCTGTGGCAGGCCTGGCTGCCCGAGGGCTGCACTCCAGCGCGTGCCTGCGTGAGCGCCGAGCTGGCCAGTCCGGACTATCTGCTGGAAATCGTATTCACCGTGGCGGTGCCTCGGGCATAGCCTGCGCCACCACTTCGTCGCGCGCGATACGGCCATCGACCAGCTCCACCAGCCGATCGCAACGCGCCGCCAGACGCGGGTCGTGGGTAACGACGATGAAGGCCGTGCCGCGCTCGGCGTGGATGCGGCGCAGCAGCGCAAACACGTCATCGGAGGATGCGGTGTCGAGGTTGCCCGTGGGCTCATCGGCCAGCACCAGCGGCGGGTCCATGACCAGCGCGCGCGCAATGGCCACGCGCTGTTGCATGCCGCCCGACAGTTCCGACGGCCGCTTGTGCAGGGCGGCCGCCAGGCCCACGGCGTCGAGCAGCTCGCGTGCCTTGGCGTCGGCTTGGGCGCTGACCCGGCCCGTGTGCATCAGCGCGGGCAGCGTGACGTTTTCCAGCGCCGTGAAGGCGGGCAGCAGGTGGTGGAACTGGAATACAAAGCCCAGCGTGCTGCGCCTGCGCAGCGTGAGTTCGGCATCCGACAGACCACGCACCGAGTCGCCCAGCAGCCGGTAGTCGCCTTCGGTCATGCGCTCCAGCAGGCCCAGGATGTTGAGCAGCGTGCTCTTGCCCGAGCCCGAAGGCCCGATCAGTGCCAAAAACTCGCCGCGCTGCACGCGCAGGTCCAGCCCATGCAACACCTCGGCCTCGTTGGGCTGGTTCAGGTTGTAGCGTTTGCGCAGGTCGTGCAGTTCGATCAGCATCGTCACACTCGATTACATGCGTATCGCCTGTGCCGGGTCCATGGCTGCGGCCCGGCGCGCCGGCGCCACGGCGGCGAGCACGCCGCACAGCGTGGCCGTCAGGGCCACGCGCAGGGCGGTGTCCACCGGCACGGTGATGGCGAACAGCGGCAGCCCATCCGAGCCGCGCACAAACGTGGTGAAGGCCCAGACCAGCGCCACCGCCAGTGCGATGCCCAGCAAGGATCCCAGTGCCCCCACCACCGCGCCCTGCAGCAGAAAGACGCGCAACATCTGCCCGCGCGTGGCGCCCATGGCGCGCAGGATGCCGATTTCGCGCCCTTTTTGCACCACCGACACCACCAGCACACTGGCAATGCCCAGCACCACCACCACCAGCACCACGGCGCGGATGATATTGGTGCTGACGCTCTGGGCGTTGAGGGCCGACACGAGCTGGGCGTTGCTCTCCTGCCAGCTTTCCACACGCAGCGGGTGCTGGCGGCGCAGGCTGTCGGCCAGGGCCTGCGCGGCCCAGACGTCCGTCACCGTCAAATCCAGGTGCGTGGCACCGCCGGGCAGGCCTTGCAGGCTTTGCGCCGCGCGCAGCGGCACGATGACGGTGCGGCGGTTGAGGTCTTTCACACCCAGGTCCACCAGCGCGGTCACGCGCGCGGAGTCACTCACCAGGCCGGTGCGCAGAGTGAGGCGGTCGCCCACGCGCAGGCCTAGATCGGCGGCCAGCTCGCGGCCGATGATGGCCTCGCCCGGCTGCAGGCTGGCGCGCCCCGCCACCACCTTGGAGCGCAGGTTGACGATGCGGTCGTAGCGCTCCAGCTCCACACCCATCAGCGCAATGGCCAGCGCCGCCTCGCCGCGCAGCGCCAGGCCCGCGCCTGACACCATGGGCGACACCGCTGCCACGCCCGGCGTGGCCTGCAGCACCGGCAACAGCGCCTGCCAGTTGGCCACGGAGCGCAGGCGCTGGGCACGCGGCTGGGTATCGCTGAGCATGGCTGCGGCAGCCTCCAGCCGGGCTGCCGGTGCCACCAGATCCTCGGGCGCGCGCAGGCTGATGTGCGCCTGCGCGCCCAGGGTTTTGGCCAGGGTGTTGGCCTGCAGCCCTTCAATGAGCGCAGAGATGTAGGCCACCACGGCAACCCCGGCCGCGACGCCAACGATGATGAGCAGCGTCTGCATGCGCCCCTCGCGCAGGAAGCGCCAGGCCACCTGCCATTCAAAGCCCGGCCAGTAGCGCCGCATCAGCGCCCCATGCCCTGGGCGAGGGCTGCCCCCGCAGCGCCGCCCTGGCCCGAGCGCACCCCGGCAGCCTGCTCCCAGGGCACGGGCCGCAGGCGCACGCGCTGGCCCGGCTGCACGGCTGTGGCGCGCAACACCAGGTCATCGGCCGAAAGCCCTTCCTGCACCTCGAACGCGTCGAGCGTGCGCAGGCCCACGCGCACGCTGCGCAGTGTGGCCCGCCCTTCCTGCACCACGAGCACTTGTGCCCTGTCCCCGTCAATCGGCGTGCGCAACACCGACAGCGGCAGTGCCAGGGCGCGCTCGCGCCGGCCGGTCTCCACTTCCACCGAGAGCGTCATGTCTTCCCGCAAGAAATCAGGCGGCGCCTGCTCCAGCGCCAGCCTGACCTCGATGGCGCCGCGCTGCGCGTCCACCCCCGGCGCAATCGACTGCACCCGTGCCGCAAACGGCTGGCCCGCAAAGGCATCGGCCAGCACAGCGGCAGGCTGGCCCGGCTGCAACTGCTGCAAAAAACGCTCGTCCACCTGCGCCACCAGCTGTACGGGCCCATCCAGGGCCAGCGTGACCAAAGCCTTGCCCGGCTGCACGATCTGGCCGGGCTCGACGCTGCGCAGGATCACGCGGGCATCGGCCGGGGCGCGCAGCACCGTCTGCGCCAGGCGGGCAAGGGCAGCTTGCGTGGCCGCTTGCGCCGCATCGATCTGCGCCTGGGCCTGGGCGGTGTCGGCACCAGCATCACCCTGCGCCTGCCGTTGCGCCTGGGCCGCCGCCTGCTGCGCCAGTGCCACATCGAGCGCACGGCGCGCTTCGTCGCGCTGTGCGGGGCTGTAAAAACCCTGGGCTACCAAGGGGTCCACGCGCTCGAACTGGGCGCGTGCGGCGCGCACACCGGCATCGGCCTGGGCCAGCGCAGCCTGTGCCGCCTGGCGCCCGGTGCCGCGCAAGCCCGCCAGGCGTGCGCGCGCCTGCTGCTCGGCTGCCCGGGCCTGTGCCAGCGCCGCCCGGGCCTCGTCGGCTTCGAGCTGCACCAGCACCTGGCCGGCACGCACCCGCTCGCCTTCGTCCACCGCCACCTGCGCCACGCGCGCCGTCACGGTGCTCCCTGCTTCCACGCGTGCCAGGCTTTCCACCCGCGCGGAGAACTGCAGGCTGCGCACCAGCGGCGCCTGCCGCACCTGGATGGCCTCGGCCGCAACGGGCCGCATGGCCAGCCAGACGGCCAGCGCCAGTGCCAGCGCCAGCACACCCGCCACCAGGGCGCGGCGCCCGCGCAGCGCTGTCATGCCCCGGCCCCGAACAGATCGGCGCTGCCCCGCCCTGCGGGCGGCGTCAGCCCCAGGTGGCGCCACGCGGCCTGCGTGGCGATGCGCCCGCGTGGCGTGCGCTGCAGATAGCCCTGCTGGATGAGGTAGGGCTCGATCACGTCCTCGATGGTGCCCGACTCCTCGCCAATGCTGGCGGCGATGTTGTCCAGCCCCACCGGGCCGCCGTCAAAGCGGTGGATCACGGCCTCCAGGAGCTTGCGGTCCATCACGTCGAAGCCCTGCGGATCGACGTCAAGCATGGCGAGCGCACGGTGGGCAATGTCCAGGGTGATGCGTCCTGTGCCCTTGACATCGGCATAGTCGCGCACGCGGCGCAGCAGGCGATTGGCAATCCGGGGCGTGCCGCGCGAGCGGCGCGCAATCTCGAAACCGCCCTCCTCGTCCATCGGAGCACCCAACAGCCCGCTGCTGCGCACCACGATGCGCGCCAGCTCCTCGGGCGTATAAAACTCCAGCCGTGCCACGATGCCGAAGCGGTCGCGCAGCGGGTTGGTGAGCATGCCCGCGCGCGTGGTGGCGCCCACCAGCGTGAAGGGCTGCAAGTCGAGCTTGATGCTGCGCGCCGCCGGCCCCTCGCCGATCATGATGTCGATCTGGTAGTCCTCCAGCGCGGGATACAGAATCTCCTCGACCACGGGCGAGAGGCGGTGGATCTCGTCGATGAACAGCACATCGTTGCGCTCCAGGTTGGTCAGCAGCGCGGCGAGGTCCTTGGGCTTTTCCAGCACCGGGCCGCTGGTCTGGCGCAGGTTCACGCCCAATTCGGCCGCGATGATGTGCGACAGCGTGGTCTTGCCCAGGCCCGGCGGGCCGAACAGCAGCACATGGTCCAGCGCCTCCGCGCGCTTCTTTGCCGCGCCAATAAAGATTTCGAGCTGCTCACGCGCCTTGGCCTGGCCCACGTAGTCCTGCAGCCGCTTGGGGCGCAGGGCCCGCTCCAGGGCCTCCTCTTGCGGTGATACGGGTGCGGCAGTCATCACCCGCTGGGCGGGCGCGGGGGCGAAATCGTCGGTGTGAATCGTCACAGGAGTCCATGCGGGCAAGACAAGCCGGCACTATAGCCCGCCCGCCCATGCCCTTGGCACGGGGTACAGTGCTCTTCCCAGCGGGCTGACATCTTCCCCGCGCTCCTCCCCGACCATGAACTTCGCCCCGCCTCCCCGCTCTCCTTTGTTTCACCCGGCACGCCTGCTGCTGTGGCTGGCTGGTGCGCTGTGTGCACTGCCCGGCCACGTGGATGCCGCAGGCGCCGCACCATCCGGCCCGGTGCGGCCCCTTCAGCGCCTGGAAACGCCCGAAGACCGGGCCGCGCTGACGGAAAACATCAACCGGGCCATCGAAGAGGCCCAGGCCCGCCGACCGCGCCGGCCCGGCGCCGCACCTCCCCTGACCACCCTCACCGTGCAGGGGCCGGCTCTCCCCGGCCTGGCCCGCACCCCGCCGGCCGAGACGACCACCACACAGCCTGCGGCACGGCCCGCCACCGCCCGGGTGGCACCCGCCCCCGACAGCGGCGTGGCCGATCCGGGGGCCAGTCGCCGCTACATCGCCGAGCGCGCCGCCGAACTGGCAGCCAGCGCCCCCCGGGTAGCCCCACCGCCCCCGCCCGAGCCACAGCACATCCGCTGGAGCTACGAGGGCGACACCGGGCCACAGGCCTGGGGGCAGCTGCACCCGGCATTTGCCGCCTGCGGTTCAGGGCGGCAGCAGTCGCCGGTGCACATGACCGCGCCCCACATCGCCACGGGCCCGGCCGAACCCCTGCAGCCGCCGCCGGAGGCTTTCCTGGGCACCGTGGTGCACACCGGCCGTGGCATTGAGCTGGAGGTGGACACACACGGCACGCTGATGCTGCGCGGCCTTGCCTGGCGGCTGGTGCGGGTGCAGTTTCGGCACCCGGCCGAAGAGCGGGTGCATTTCAAAAACCACCCCATGGCCACCGACCTCCTATGGCGCAGCGCACAAGGCCAGTACGCGGTGATTTCGGTGCCCATGGAACTGGGCGCGGCCAACCCCTTCATCCAACGGGTCTGGACACACCTGCCACTGGCCGCCCACGACCGCGTGCAGATAACTGGCCAAGGGCTGGCCCTGCGCGAACTGCTGCCGCAAGACCTGCGTTATTTCCAGTACCTCGGCTCCCTCACCTCCCCCCCGTGCACGGAGGGCGTGCTGCGCCTGGTGCTGCAGCACCCCGCTACCGTCAGCCGTGCGCAGTGGGCGCTGCTGACCCGCATGGCGCCGCCCAATGCACGCCCGGTGCAAGCGCTGCACGGACGGATGGTGCGTGCCAGCCAGTAAGAGCGGCTAACAAAACTCAGCGAAGCGGCCCTGGCTAGGCGTTTCGCCGCAGGCAGTACAAGTAGTACGACAAGGCGAGACAACGACGCCAGGGGAGTTTTGTTAGCCGCTC
>JANJVG010000188.1 GCA_024710165.1 Burkholderiaceae bacterium | reverse complement strand
GCCATGCGCTCAGTGAGCTACCAGATGCACACGGCGAAGTTCCCCGTGCACCGCGACCTGGCGGGCTTCGACTTCGAATGCTCGCCCGTGGACAAAAAGCTCATCGAGCAGTTGGCCAGCATGGCGTTCACCGAGCAGGCGCACAACGTGGTGCTGGTGGGTGGCCCCGGCACGGGCAAGACGCATCTGGCCACGGCCATCGGCGTGGCGGGCATCACGCGCCATGGCTCACGCGTGCGGTTTTACTCCACGGTGGATCTGGTCAACGCACTGGAGCAGGAGAAGGCCCAAGGCAAGGCAGGCCGCATCGCAGCGAGCTTGCAGCGCATGGACCTGGTCATCCTTGATGAGCTGGGCTACCTGCCCTTCAGCCAGGCAGGCGGCGCCTTGCTGTTCCACCTGCTGAGCAAGCTCTACGAGCAGACCAGCGTGATGATCACCACCAACCTGGACTTCAAGGAATGGTCCAGCGTGTTCGGCGACGCCAAGATGACCACGGCACTGCTGGATCGACTCACGCACCACTGCCACATCGTCGAGACGGGCAACGAGTCCCACAGGTTCATGCACAGCACAGCCGTGGCCAAGAAACGCATCAAGGCACGCGAACAGGCCAAGAAGGCTGAGCCGTTCTGAGCGGTTCAAGGGCAAGCCGCTACGGGCTTCGCCCTGCGCGGCTTGCCCTCAACGGACGACCACCGAGCTCGATCACCAAGGAGACCAAAACCGACCCAAGGCACTACACTTATCCACAGCCGACCTTCACAGGTTGGCCATTAGCCCTGGCTCAAAATTCAATCGGCACGGTGGCTCAATTTTGAATCGGCGCCAACAGCTACTAGCCCAAATCGGCCGCACTTGGCATCTCGCCCGCACTCCCTGGCTCTGGTGCCCTTTTTTGGTGCCGCGTACCATGGGCGCCCGTCGCCCCTGCCCTATTGAGGACAACATGCCCCGCCCAGTGAACCACTCTGCTGGCGCTGAACAGCGCGCCCACCGGATCTTGCAAGAGACTTCGGACATCGAAGAGCTGCGAGCGGCGCAGGCCTATCTCCTGCCGCTCGCGGGCCTCACGCTGGACCAGGTCGCCCTGATGCTCGGCCGCGATCGGTATTGGATCTCCCGCACGCGCAACCGGTTTATTCGTGGGCAAAAGCCGCTCACGCACGGAGGTCGGCGGCAATCGCTCGTCCCTGAGGACCAGGAACTGGCGATGGTCAAACGAGCGTTCATTTCTCCTGATCGCTGGGGATGGCGTCAAGGCGCAACGACGCTGCGCACCAACTTGCGCTTTTGGCTCGAAAAGGCGACCGATGCGGATGTAGCCGAATCGACGATCACGGCCATGCTCAATCGCGTCGCGCCAAAGATCCTCGTTGGAGCCACTGCAGCCGACCTACAGCGCCACTGCTACTCGCTTCGAAATCTCTTTGATTTCGAGCAAAAAGCTTGCGAAGAAAAAGGAATTTCTTGGCCCTAATTATTGCGTCTTGACCGAGCGGCGTGGCCTAAATTTGACCTTCACAGTATGTTTTGTGCCTAGCAACTGACGGTCGTAATCGGCCTGCAGGTTTCGCCAGAACTCGACACTACTCTGAAATCTACTGCTCAAGGAACGCACCATGCCTAGCCAAATTCCCGCCCAACTCAAGACTTATGTCGCGTGGAAGTTCAATAATGTTTTGCCTGGTGCATTTACCAGAGCCCGGCAGGAATTTAAGGGCATCGAGTATCCAATCATCGCCCCGCTGCCGACTCACAAACGCAAAACGCCAGCGCTTGAGTCCTCACGTTTGAGTGGCCCATACATCTACTTCGTGACCGACGATCAGGCCCAAGTGCGCTACGTGGGCAAGTCTGAGGAAAAACTGGTGCTGCATCGCTGGGTGCGCCCTGGCTATGGTGGGCCTACTACGCACTATTGGACACACGCCATCAAGAGCGGTGGTTGCATCGTCAATATTGCCAATGGGCTTAAAGGTGGGCATTCCCGCGAATACACGCTGCGCTATGTGCCTGTCAGGGAGATCCCTGCCGAGGTGTTCGACGAGCTTGGGTTGACCCACATGACCTACCCAACTTCTTCTCTTGAGGACATTGAAATGGCCCTCGCCAGACTGGTTCGAGCAGACTGGAACAAGCGATAGGACAGCACAAACCAACACTTCATCTCACAGAGAAATGCTCATGAGCCCATCAGACAAAGAAACCTTGCACAACCCCCTTCGGTACTGGAATGATCGCCCCGACTACCTTGCCACGCTGGATCAGCGGGATGCAGAAATGGATCGGGAAGACTCCCTCTCCGACCGCTACGCGTTCCAGCTCGGCCAGGACTTGGCCAGCCACGGCTTGAGCATTGACCCTGACACCACTTGCACCGAGATGGTCCGGGGGTTCGAGCACGGCAAGCGCCAGCCATCAAGAACTGCAGACGTGTATCTCCGCAAGCTCCTGACGCTGCGCAAGAACGCCTACCACCGAGAGATTGCCGTCAGCTCGGCGTTGACCAAGGAATACCTCAAGAGCATCACGGTGACGGTGTGCCCCGTCTCTGGGGTCAATTTGACGCAGGGCACGATGACCGACACCGATTGGTCCGTCGACCGCCTGAACAACCAGCTCGGCTACGTCCCCGGCAACCTGTGCATCATGTCGGCGCGCGTCAACCGCCTCAAAGATGCGTCCGATGTGGTCTCGATCGCAAGGCAGGGAATGTTCAACTGGCTGCTCCTGGGTGGCGATGATGGCCTGTACCAGGATGTGGGATCCGGACTGCTGGCCATCGAGGCGATGCGGCTTGCCTCGCTGATGCAGGGGCCTAGCCACATGAGGTCAGGTGGCTTTGTGCGTTTTCCCCCTTATGCAATGGCACCCTCCGCATGGGCAACATTTGACGGGGCCATCGCCGGTATCCACATGGAGTGCGCCAGCGCCTGCGTGGACGAAGGCTACCCTTACCGCCGCCGACGCGATCTTTTCAAACACTTGGGCAAAGAGCACTGGAGCAAAAGCAATCGACTGGTCTCCCTGCTGCGCAAGATGTTGGCCAATGGCAAACACCCCGCAGATGTCTGGTTTGATGACGCTCCGCTGGACATGCTGCTTGAGTTGAATGAAGAGTTTCTAAGCAACCCGCCACCTGTTGACGGCGCAGTGGATTTGGAAGCTGTCAGGCAAAGAGTTCAGGCAGGGATAGATCCGCTGGCGCAGTTTGCAAGATGAGCATTCGCGCGCTGCGCTGCGTCAGGACGCTATGACGGGAGTGAGCGCAGAAGAAATCACCCGAAAAGTACAAGCTGCTGTTGCGAATGTTTCACCAGTCAGCTCTCCAGCTGATTGTTCAACCCTTACTCGAACGATATCGCCTTGTGTAATCTCAGTCATGGACTTCCCCTTATCCGTCAGCAGATTGATGGTCAGATATGAATCTTGGTGCTTCGACACCGTTTGTGGAAGGTGGGAAGTCTGTTCGTATTCCTTCAAAGGCATATCTGAACGGCCGGTTTGGATGAGGTATTTCGGCAAGTTGGCTGACCGCTGGAGGTCTACATCGGGTACACAGAGTCGCTCGATTGAACGGCACGTATGTGGCAGGCGGATCGCAAAACTCTAGTAACGCTTTCAGCCTGAAACGGTCAACTGACTAATTGCGACGAAATATCACTTTTCCGAGAAGCAAATTTCAGTGCAGGCGCGTTCAGGAGTAGTTGGCTCCTTGCCAACTGGGACTTTCCTTCAAACGAAAAGCCCCCCAGCGACCGAACTCCATGCAAAATTTACAGAGTTAATTTTTACATTACAGAGTTTATTTTTACGATCATCTGCGGCAGGGGTCCTATCGGGGTCACTCCACGGTAACGCTCTTGGCGAGGTTTCTGGGCTTGTCCACGTCTGTCCCTCGTGCGCAAGCCGTGTGGTAGGCCAGCAGTTGCAGGGGCAGCACATGCAGGATGGGCGAGAGGGCGCCGTAGTGTTCGGGCATGCGGATGACGTGCACGCCCTCGCTGCTCTCGATGCGGGTATCGGCATCGGCCAGCACATAGAGCATGCCGCCGCGTGCGCGCACTTCCTGCAGGTTGCTCTGGAGTTTTTCCAGCAGCGCGTCGTTGGGCGCCACCGTGACCACGGGCATGCTGCTGGTGACCAGCGCCAGCGGGCCGTGCTTGAGCTCGCCGGCCGGGTAGGCCTCGGCGTGGATGTAGCTGATTTCCTTGAGCTTGAGCGCGCCTTCGAGCGCAATGGGGTAATGCAGGCCCCGGCCCAGAAAGAGCGCGTTTTCCATGCGCGTGAAGTCTTCGGCCCAGCCGATGACCTGGGGCTCGAGCGCCAGCACGGCCTGCAGTGCCACGGGCAGGTGGCGCATGGCCTGGAGATGGGCCGCCTCCTGCTCTGGCGTGAGCCGCCCGCGCGACTGTGCCAGCGCCAGCGTCAGCAGGAACAGGCCCGCCAGCTGCGTGGTGAAGGCCTTGGTGCTGGCCACACCGATTTCCACACCCGCGCGGGTGATGTAGGCCAGCTCGCATTCGCGCACCATGGCGCTGGTGGCCACGTTGCAGATGGTCAGGGTGTGCTTCATGCCCAGGCCCTGCGCGTGGCGCAGCGCGGCCAGGGTATCGGCCGTCTCGCCGCTCTGGCTGATGGTGACGACCAGGGTGCGCGGGTCGGGCACGCTGGTGCGGTAGCGGTATTCGCTGGCCACTTCCACCTGGGTGGGGATGCCGGCGATGTCTTCGAGCCAGTATCTGGCGGTGCAGCCGCTGTAGTAGCTGGTGCCGCAGGCCAGGATGAGCACGCGGTCGATGTCCTTGAACACGCGCCACGCGGCGGCGCCCGGCTTGCCAGCCTGGCCCGGGCCGTCGAACAGCTCCGGCACGATGTCCACCAGGCCTTCGAGCGTGTCGGCGATGGCGCGTGGCTGCTCGAAAATTTCCTTTTGCATGTAGTGCCGGTACGGGCCCAGTTCGGCCGCGCCGCTGTGGGCCTGCACGGTGCGCACAGGGCGCTGCGCGGGCGTGAGTGCGCTGCGGTCTTTGCCCACAATCCAGTAGCGGCCCGGCTGCAGGTCCACCAGGTCGCCTTCTTCCAGGTAGACGATCTGGTCGGTCACACCGGCCAGGGCCATGGCGTCGCTGGCCAAAAAATGCTCTGCACTGTCCGGCCCCACGCCGAGGATCAGCGGCGAACCCGCACGGGCGCCCACCACGCGGTGCGGTTCGTCCTTGTGCATCACGGCGATGGCGTAGGCGCCGCGCAACTGCGCCACAGCCGACTGCACGGCCTCGAACAGGTCACCGTTGTAGTAGCTGTCGACCAGGTGGGCGATGACTTCGGTGTCGGTCTGGCTGGCAAACATGTAACCGCGGGCCTGCAGCGCCGCACGCAAGGCCTCGTGGTTTTCGATGATGCCGTTGTGCACCAGCGCCACGCGGCCGGGCGCATCGGCAGGGTTGCCCGTGCCGTGGCTGAAATGGGGGTGCGCGTTGTGCACGGCTGGCGCGCCGTGCGTGGCCCAGCGCGTGTGGGCAATACCGGTGGCGCCCTCGAGGCGCTCCGTGTGCACCTGCGCCAGCAGTTCGGCCACGCGGGCCGTGCTGCGGGCACGCTGCAGGCCGGCGCCGCCCGCAGCACCCAGGCTGGCGCCGTGCACGGCCACACCGCACGAGTCATAGCCCCGGTATTCGAGCCGCTGCAGGCCCTGCACCAGGATGGGAACGATGTTGCGCGGGGAAACCGCAGCGACGATGCCGCACATAAATAAGCCTCTGCTCGATGGAATGGCGCCATCGTAGGCAAGTCAAAACACAATGAGTGGTTGATTTTTGACTATTTTTGAAATTTAATTTCATTCACGCTTTATCACGAAATCCAATTTCGAAAAACAGCTTCCAATGGAATCATTCACGCTCGACGCTATTGACCTGCACCTGCTCGATCTGCTGCAGAACGACGCTGGCCAGAGCAACCAGCAACTGGCCGAACAGGCGCATGTATCACCCCCCACCTGCCTGCGCCGCGTGCGGCGCCTGCACGATGCCGGGCTGATCGAACGCCAGGTGGCCATCGTGCAGCCTGACCGTCTGGCCGCACTGCAAGGCCATGGGTTGGCATGCATCGTCGAAGTGTCGCTCGACCGCCAGGGCGCCGAACAGCTCGACGCCTTCGAGGCCCGCGCCGTGCAGGAATCGGCCGTGCAGCAATGCTGGCGGGTCTCGCCCGGGCCGGACTTTGTGCTGGTGGTGCACACGCGCGACATGCCGGCCTACCTGCAGCTCACGCAGCGGCTGTTCACGGGTGATGCCAATGTGCGCAACGTGAAGGCGTTTTTTGCCACTCGCCGGGCAAAATTTGAAACAAAAGTGCCTCTAGCCTAATACCTATAAGCGTAAGCAGCTATGTTATCAATAGCATACAAATGGCCTTGCGGTGGGTGCGCGGCAGTGGGCACACACCTCTGTTAGGCTGATGGCCGCACCGTCCATGCGCCCAGGCACCCTCCCGCACCCCATGACGCCCTCTGCCGCGACCGTACCGCCGCCCCCACCGCGCCCCTTTGGCGGTACGGGTCCCGCCTCGCGCAAAAACACCTACCGCCACATTTACCCGCTGCGTGCGCTGGGCATGGGCCTGGGCGGGTTGTTGCTGGGCAGCGTGCTGCACCAGAACCAGTCGCCCGCCTGGATGTGGTGGGTGCTGGCAGCCGTCGCGCTGGGCTGGCCCCATCTGGCCTACCTGTGGGCGCACCACAGCCGCGACCCGTACCGCACGAGGTGCGCAACCTGCTGATCGACTCGGCCATCGTCGGCATGTGGGTGCCGCTGACGCATTTCAACCTGCTGCCCAGCGTGGTGCTCATCACCGTTACCACCTACGACAAGTTCAGCACCGGCGTCAGGCGCCTGTGGCTGCACTCGCTGCCGGGCATGCTGGGCACAGGCGTGCTGACCACCCTGCTGCTGCGGCCCGAGCCCCGCCTGGAGAGCTCGCTGCTGGTGGTGTGCTTCAGCCTGACCGTGATCATCGTGCACAGCATGGCCGTCAGTGTGGCGAGCTACCGGCTGATTCGCACCGTGGCGCGGCAAAATCGCCAGCTCGAAGAAATGCGCCGCACCGACGCCCAGACCGGCCTGGTTGCACGCAGCCACTGGCAGGAACAGGCCAGCCACCACCTGGAGCGGTTTCACACGCACGGCGAGCCCGCCTGTCTGCTGATGATCGACATCGACCACTTCAAGCCCATCAACGATGTGCACGGCCACACCGTGGGCGATGAGGTCATCCGCGCCGTGGGCCAGGTCATCCGCGAGTGCGTACGAGCACACGACCATGCGGGCCGCTACGGCGGTGACGAGTTCGCTGTGGTCTGCGGCAACGCCCATGCTCCCCAAGCCCGGGCGATTGCCGAGCGCATCCGTGAACGCATCGCCACCCTGCGCCTGCGCGAACGGCCCGAACTTCACCTGACCTGCAGCATCGGCCTGGCCGAGACGCAGCGCAGCCAGCTCACCCTGCGCGACTGGATCAACGATGCCGATACTGCGCTCTACCGCGCCAAGCACCAGGGCCACAACCGGGTGGCAGGCCCCGCCGCAGCGCCATCGGCAGCCCCAGCGGTGCCGCAACCGACCTGAGCCAAGGCAGGCAGGCCCCCAGCGGGATGGCGCCCTGGTAGATTGTGAGCCAAATCAGCCTCCAGCCCTTATATGGCAAACGCAGAAAGCTATTTTATTGATAGCAAATTTACCCTGGCCAGGACACCTGCACCGTGCAGCCCTCGCCAACGGCAGCCGTGGCCCGGGCCTCGCCGCCGTGGCGCCGCGCAATGGCACGCACGGCCGCCAGGCCGGCGCCCACGCCTTCAAACTCCCGTTCGCGGTGCAGGCGCTGAAACAGGCCGAACAGCCCGGCCGACTGTGCAGGATTGAAGCCCACGCCGTTGTCCTGCACCGCCAGCGTGAAACGGCCATCGGCAGTGCGCTCCCAGCCCACGGCAATGCGGGCCGGGTCGCGCCCGCGTGTGAACTTGAGGGCATTGTCCAGCAGCGCATCGAGCATCGGGCGCAGCAGCGCGGCATCGCCCTGCACCGTGGGCAGGTCGGGGGCAATGTGCCACTGCACGCTGCGGCCCGATGCGGCAGCGGCCTGCACAGCGCGGGCCTGCTCCACCAGCGCGGCCAGGTCCACGGCTTCGCGCCGCAGCGGCGCCCGCGCGATGCGCGAGAGCGCTAGCAGCCCTTCGAGCATGCGGCCCATGCGCCGGGCGGACTGGTCCATGGTGTCGAGAAAAGCCAGCGCCTCCTGCTGCGCCTGGGCGGGCAGGCCGGACTCTTCCAGCAGCTCGCGCACCAGCGGGCCATAGGAGGTGATGTGGCGCAGCGGCGCACGCAGGTCGTGCGACACGGCGTGCATCCATTCCTGCATGTCGGCGGCCTGCCCGGCCAGTTGCGCGTCGCGCTGCGCCAGCAGGGCGCGCAGCGCCGGGGCGTCGAGCGCCTCATACGGGTTCGACCCCGGCTCGGGGCGCCCAGGAGTCTCCGATGGGTCCGCGCTCATGGCTTGGGCTGCTTGGCGGGCCGATGCCAGTCGGCAATGCTCACCTGCTTGCCGCGCGCCACACCCAGGGCACCTGCGGGCACGTCCTTGGTGATGGTCGATCCGCCGCCCACCGTGGCCCCCGCGCCGATGGTGACCGGCGCCACCAGCACGCAGTTGCTGCCGATGTGCACGTCGGCCTCGATCACCGTGCGGTGCTTGTTGGCACCGTCGTAATTGGCGGTGATGCTGCCGGCGCCGTAGTTCACGCGCTCGCCCACGCTGGCGTCGCCCAGGTAGGCCAGGTGGTTGGCCTTGGCGCCGTCGGCCAGGGTGGAATTTTTCACCTCGACAAAGTTGCCGATGTGCACCTCGCGGCCCAGTTGTGCACCGGGGCGCAGTCGAGCGTAGGGGCCGATGAGCGCGCCCTCGCCCACGCGGGCGCCCAGCTTCTCGCCGTCGATGTGGGTGTAGGGGTGAACGATCGCTCCCGCCCCGATGCTGGCGTTGGCGATGCAGCAGTGCGCGCCGATCTGCACGCCCTCACCCAGCTCCACACGGCCGGTGAAGATGCAGCCCACGTCGATTTCCACGTCCTGGCCGCACACCAGCGCGGCGCGCGCGCCGGTGCGGGCGTCGTCGCGCAGATCGAAGCGCGCCGGGTCGGCCAGGCGCACGCCCTGCTCCATCAGTGCCTGGGCCTGGCGCAGCTGGTGCGCGCGCTCCAGCTCGGCCAGTTGCAGCGGGCTGTTCACGCCGGCCACCTGCAGTGCGTCGCTGATGCGGTGCGCCGCCACGGGCAGCCCGTCCGCCACGGCCATGGCCACGATGTCGGTCAGGTAGTACTCGCCCTGGGCGTTGTCGTTGGTCAGGAGCGCCAGCCACGGTGCGAGCAGGCGCGCGGGCACGGCCATGATGCCGCTGTAGACCTCGGTGATGGCGCGCTGCGCTTCGCTCGCGTCCTTGTGCTCGACGATGCCGCGCACGGCGCCATCGGCACCCCGCACGATGCGGCCGTAACCCGTGGGGTCGGCCAGCTCGACGGTAAGCAGTGCCAGCCGCTCGCCCGCGCAGGCATCGACCAGCGCGCGCAGCGTCGAGGGCCGGGTGAGCGGCACGTCGCCCGAGAGCACCACCACGGTGCCGTCCTCGCGCAGGTGCGGCACGGCCTGCTGCACGGCGTGGCCGGTGCCCAGCTGGGGCTCCTGGCGTACAAATTGAAGGTCAAAAGTGGCTTCAACCCTTGCTGCTATTGCGGTTGCCGCTTCTACTTCTGTAGCGCCATGGCCGGTGATGACAATCGCGCTGCGCGCCTGCAGATGCGCCGCCTGGTCCAGCACATGGTGCAGCAGCGGGCGGCCTGCCAGGCGCTGCAGAACCTTGGGAAGACGGCTTTTCATGCGCGTGCCCTTGCCGGCCGCCATGATGAGGATGTCGATGGGTGTCATGAAGCGAGGTTTTAGGGAATCGGGCGGACACAAGGCTCTGGAGGGCAGATCAGACCGTCACGCACCGGTCAGGAAACGGACACGCGCGCAAACTTGCGCTTGCCCACCTGCACCACGTAGCTGCCAGCGCCCAGCTTCAGGCCCTTGTCGCTGACCACGCTGCCATCGATGCGCACGCCGCCGCCATCGATCAGGCGGTTGGCCTCGCTGGTCGAGGGCGCCAGGTTGGCCTGCTTGAGCAAGGCGCCGATGCCCAGCGGTGCACCCGAGAGTGCCACCTCGGGGATGTCGTCGGGAATGCCACCCTTGCTGCGGTTCTGGAAGTCGGCCTCGGCAGCCTCGGCCGCAGCGGCGCTGTGAAAGCGCGTGGTGATTTCCTTGGCCAGCATCACCTTGGCATCCTTGGGGTTGCGCCCGGCAGCCACCTCGGCCTTGAGCGCGGCGATCTCGGCCAGGCTCTTGAAGGACAGCAGCGTGAACCAGTCCCACATCAGGGCGTCCGAAATCGACAGCACCTTGGCGAACATGGTGTTGGCGTCTTCGGTGATGCCGATGTAGTTGTTCTTGGACTTGGACATCTTGTCCACGCCGTCCAGGCCCACAAGCAGCGGCATGGTCAGAATGCACTGCGGCTCCTGGCCGTATTCCTGCTGCAGGTGGCGGCCCATCAGCAGGTTGAACTTCTGGTCGGTGCCGCCCAGTTCCAGGTCGCTCTTGAGCGCCACCGAGTCGTAGCCCTGCATCAGCGGGTACAAGAATTCATGCACGCTGATGGAGTTGCCTGCGGTGAAGCGTTCGTGGAAGTCGTTGCGTTCCATCATGCGCGCCACGGTGTATTTGGCGGCCAGCTGGATCATGCCCGTTGCCCCCAGGGGCTCGCACCATTCGCTGTTGTAGCGGATCTCGGTGCGCGCCGGGTCCAGCACCAGGCTGGCCTGGCGGTAATAGGTTTCGGCATTGACCTTGATCTGCTCGGGCGTGAGCGGCGGACGTGTGCTGTTGCGGCCCGAGGGGTCGCCGATCAGGCTGGTGAAGTCGCCGATCAGGAAGATCACCTGGTGGCCCAGGTCCTGCAGCTGGCGCATCTTGTTCAGCACCACCGTGTGGCCGATGTGGATGTCGGGCGCCGTGGGGTCCAGGCCCAGCTTGATGCGCAGCGGCTGGCCCGTGGCCTCGGAGCGTGCCAGCTTCTTCACCCATTCGTCCTGGGGCAGCAGTTCTTCCACACCGCGCAAGGAAATTTCAAGCGCCCGTCCTACACCATCAGTGACGGGGTGAGATGTAACTAAGGATTGATTCATAAGGGTTTTCTTGGGTGTGCCGCGTCGATGGTTCGCTATACTTGCGCCCACATTGCAGTGGCGGATTCTAAGTGGACCGTCTTTTCCGGGGCTCCCGGCACCTGCAGCTCTGACAGTTTGCCCTTCTTGCAGCCTCTGGACCCCCCCCCGGAGCTCCCTGCAGGCAGGTCACCACCCTGGGGATCGACTCTTGAACAACGGCTTGACCACCGCCATCATCGCATTGCGCGATCGGATTACCCAAGGCATCCAGAACCACCCCAAACGCATTACCGCCGTCCTGGCAGCCCTGCTGCTCACCGGTGGCGGCGGTGCGTTCGCCGTGGCCTCGCTGGCCCCCGATGCTGCCGAACTCCCGGTGCGCCTGATCGAGCAGCCCATTGCCTCGCTGGCCAGCGGTCTTTCTCTGGCCGAACTGGCAGAGCAGCCCGGTTTTTCGCTTTACCGCAGCGAGCAGGTGCGCAGCAGCGACACCGTCGAATCCCTCCTGCAGCGCATGGGCGTGGCCGACCCCGCCGCCGCCGCCTTCCTGCGGCGCGACAGCCATGTGCAGAAAAACCTCATGGGCCGCACCGGCCGCCTGGTATCTGCCGAAACCACCGACGATCACCGCCTGCTGCGCCTGACAGCCCGCTGGGCCCCCGACGACAGCGGTGAGTTCAAGCGCCTGGTGGCCGAAGCATCCGGGGCCGGTTTTTCCTCGCGCATCGAAACGGCTGCGCTGACCACCTCCAGCCGGCTGGCAGGCGGCGTGATCCAGAGCTCGCTGTTTGCTGCCACCGATGCCGCACGCATCCCCGACGCCGTGGCCGTACAGGTGGCCGAGCTGTTCTCGGGCGACATCGACTTCCGCCGCTCCCTGCGCAAGGGCGACCGCTTTTCCGTGGTCTACGAAACCCTCGAAGCCGACGGTGAACCCCTGCGCACCGGCCGCGTGCTGAGCGCCGAATTCCAGAACAACGGCAAACTGCACCAGGCCCTCTGGTTCCAGGACCCCGCCACAAGCCAGGGCGCTTACTACACCGCAGACGGCCAGAGCCTGCGCCGTGCCTACCTGGCCTCGCCGGTCGAGTTCTCGCGTGTCTCCAGCGGCTTTGCCATGCGCTTTCACCCCATCCACAAAACCTGGCGCGCCCATCTGGGCACCGACTTTGCCGCCCCCACAGGCACCCCCGTGCGCACCGTGGGCGACGGCGTAGTCGAGTTCGCCGGGGTACAGAACGGCTTTGGCAACGTGGTGTTCATCAAGCACCGCAACCAGCACGTCACCGTGTATGCCCACCTGAGCCGCATCGGCGTGAAGAAGGGCGAGTCGGTGTCGCAGGGCCAGAACATTGGCGCGGTGGGTGCCACCGGCTGGGCTACCGGCCCGCACCTGCACTTTGAGTTCCGCGTCAACGGTGAGCACCAGGACCCGATGCTGATCGCCCGCCAGAGCGAAGCGGCTGCGCCCGTCTCTGCCGCCGCGCGCCCGGCCTTCGACCGGCTGGCCTCGGTGATGCGTACCGAACTGTCCTCGGCTGAACTGATCCAGCAGGCCAGCGCCGAGTAGCGATGCAGCCCCCTGAGGCGCTTCGCGCCTTCCCCCTTCTCTCGGCTTACGCCGGGAAGGGGGAAAACGCCAGCGCGGCCGGGTGGCCCTTGCGCGGCGGCCGCTGATCTGCTTTGCGCGCCCTTCACACCGCTTGGGATCACAAACCGACGTGACCTCTGCCCTCACCCCCGAGCTCTACATCGGCCTGATGTCGGGCACTTCGCTCGACGGCGTGGATGCTGTGTTGGCCGATTTTTCCGGTCCCCGTTGCGCCGTGCTGCGCCACCACGCCGCAGCGTTCGACACCGCCACCCGCGCCGAGCTGCTGGCACTCAACACCCCCGGTGCCCATGAGTTGCACCGCGCGGCCCTGGCCGGCAATGCGCTGGCACGCTGCTATGCCGACGCCGTGCGGGCCTTGCTGGCCCTGCACGGGCTGTCGGCTGCTGAAGTGCGCGCCATCGGCGCCCACGGCCAGACGGTGCGCCATCGCCCCGGCGAATTCGACGGCACAGGCTACACGCTGCAACTCAACAACCCGGCGCTGCTGGCCGAGCTGACGGGCATCACCGTGGTGGCCGACTTTCGCAGCCGCGACGTGGCCGCAGGTGGCCAGGGAGCCCCCCTGGTGCCCGCCTTCCACCAGCACCTGTTCGGCCAGCCAGGCCAGGGGCTTCTGGTGCTCAACATCGGCGGCATTGCCAACCTGAGTGTGCTGGGCGCCGACGGCAGTGTGCTGGGGTTCGACTGCGGCCCCGGCAACGCCCTCATGGATTACTGGTGCCAGCAGCACACCGGCCAGCCCTTTGACCGCGACGGTGCCTGGGCTGCCAGTGGCCAGGTCTTGCCCACGTTGCTGGCCCGTCTGCAGGACGAGCCCTTCCTGCGCCAGCCGCCCCCCAAAAGCACAGGCCGCGACCTGTTCAACCCACAGTGGCTTGAGGAGCGCCTGCAACACGTCGGCCCGGCTGCTGCACAGGATGTCCAGGCTACATTGACCGAATTGACAGTTAGCGCTTGTGCAGCAAGCGCTAACAGCTATCAAAAACAGAGTGATTTACTGGCCGTGTGCGGCGGTGGCGCCTTCAACCGCCACCTGATGGCGCGGTTGCAGGCGCAACTGCCCGGCCTGCGCGTTGACACCACCGAGGCCCACGGCATGCCCCCGCTGCAGGTCGAAGCCGCCGCCTTTGCCTGGCTGGCCCGCCAGACCCTGTACGGTTTGCCTGGCAACCTCCCCAATGCAACGGGCGCCCGAGGCGCCCGTGTGCTCGGCGGGATCTACCCCGCCTGAAACCTGAATCTTCGCCACCTATCCGGCGTGCGAGCCTCCGGCAGTCCAGACCAGTGGCCGCCGCGCAAGGGCCGCCCCGCCTCGCCGCACCGCGCAAAGTCCCACCTTCGCATGGCGCAGCGATCCAAGAGAAGGGGGAAGGCGCACAGCGCCACAGGAGGTTATTGGTTCACTTCAGGAGAAGCTGGAACCGCAACCGCAGGTAGAAGTGGCGCCCGGGTTTTTGATGACAAACTGCGCGCCCTGCAGGTCTTCCTTGTAGTCGATTTCAGCGCCCACGAGGTACTGGAAGCTCATGGCATCGATCAGCAGCGACACGCCGTTCTTCGTCATCACCGTGTCGTCTTCGTTGGTGATTTCATCGAAGGTGAAACCATACTGGAAGCCCGAGCAGCCACCTCCCTGCACAAACACACGCAATTTGAGATCCGGGTTGCCTTCTTCGGCAATCAGGTCTGCCACCTTGGCCGCCGCACTTTCGGTGAACACAATGGGATCGGGCATTTCAGGAACAACTTCGGCTACTGCACTCATGGGAATCTCCAATTCTGGTCTGCGCTGGATGCTACTGCAATCTGTCCACCCTGCCAGCTCACGGGTTGTTTGACGCCAATTTCAGTGGGGGTTTTCCGGCCTGGCGCCACATCGGCAAAAAACCTCTTTCTACCAATGGAGGCCGTCTGATGGATTTCCAGTGTCTTACAGCGCACATCGCCGGCAACCCGCGGCGAGCACCCCAAAACAACAAAGCCGCAGCAGGCGAACCCGTTGCGGCTTGGGAGCAGGCAAAAAGCGGAGTTAACGCTTGGAGAACTGCTTGGCGCGGCGTGCAGAACGCAGACCGACCTTTTTACGCTCGACTTCGCGTGCGTCGCGGGTCACGAAGCCCGCCTGGCTCAGCATCGGCTTGAGCGTTGCGTCGTAGTCGATCAGGGCGCGGGTGATGCCGTGGCGGGCTGCGCCGGCCTGGCCGGACTCACCGCCGCCGTGCACGTTGATCATCACGTCGAAGGTTTCGGCGTGGTTGGTCAGCATGAGCGGCTGCTTGGCAATCATGATCGAGGTTTCGCGGCCGAAGTAGGACTGGATGTCCTTGCCGTTGACCGTGATCTTGCCACTGCCTTTTTTCAGAAACACGCGGGCGACGCTGGACTTGCGACGGCCGGTGCCATTGTTCCATTCACCAATCATCTCAAGGCTCCTTACAGTTCCAGCACTTTGGGCTGTTGGGCGGTGTGGGGATGCTCTGCACCACCGTACACCTTGAGTTTCTTGATCA
>JANJVG010000181.1 GCA_024710165.1 Burkholderiaceae bacterium | reverse complement strand
GGACGCGATGACCGAGCATAAGGCCGCTGGCGAAATCCTGGACCTGGAGCGCAAGTCCGCCAAGGAAAAAGCCAAGAAGCTGATGACCGATGGCAAGAAGGACGCCGCGCTAGCCGCCCTGACCGAGTTCGCAAACGATCTACCCGCACCAGTCGCCCGCCGCTACATCGTCAACGATGCCACGGTGGAAAAGCTGGGCGAGCTGCTGAACGAAAACCCCAACGGCCTGCTGCTAGTACGCGACGAGCTGGGCGGATGGCTTGCAACGATGCAGACGGAGGATGGCGCAGTTGGTCGCGCCTTCTACCTGGAATGCTTCGACGGCAACGGATCTTTCGTTTATGACCGGATCGGGCGCGGAACCGTGTTTATCGAATCCTGCTGCCTCTCGCTGATCGGTGGCATTCAGCCCTCGCGTATCGCGCCACTGGTGCGCGGGGCGGTCACTGGTGAACTCGACGATGGCCTGGTGCAACGCCTGCAACTTGCGGTATGGCCGGATGATGATCGGGAGTGGTCGCTCGTGGATCGCTGGCCGAACAAATCTGCCAAGGATCGGGTAGACGCGGTTATCGAGCGTCTGGACCAGATGCCGGATGAACCCCGCAAGGCGCTGCACTTCGTACCTGAGGCGCAAGAGCTGTTCAACGCTTGGTACACCGAGCACATGCTCGAAATCAGGCAAGGCGATATCCACCCGGCGCTGCAATCGCATTTCATGAAGATGCCGCAGACCATCGCCGGATTGGCCTTGCTGTTCGGCCTGATCGACGGCGGAACCGAGGCGGTTGGTATGCAGGCCACGGCCCGCGCTCTGGACTGGGCCGATTACCTCAAGTCGCACGCTGCGCGCCTGTACGGTGCCGCGATCAACGCGCCGCTGATGGGCGCCCGCTTGATTCTGGAGCGCAAGGAGAAGCTACCCGAGCCGTTCACCCCAAGGGAAGTACGACTCAAGGGCTGGGCCGGTCTCGACTCGCTGGAAGCTGTAAACGATGCGCTCGCCACCCTGGCCGAACACCACATCGTTATCGGTTACGAAGTCGCCAGCGACAAGGGTGGACGCCCATCCAAGCGGTACGTTTGGCGAAGGGCTGCATGATGGGCCGGTGGATGCAGAAAATCCAAAAAGGTGCCGGTGACGTACCTACAAAACCAACGAAACCAAGTTTTGTAGGTTCTGTAGGTGCCCCCTGCGCGCATTTTCCGAAAAAACACGCCGCAAACGACCAGCTCACACCGCAGCAAATCGGCTGGCTTGCCGCCGTCGCCTCACTTCTTGAAGTAGGCGCTGGGCAGTTGCTGGAGCGCGGCTTTATCGACCGGCACGACCTAGACAAGCAACACGACGCTGACCCGCGCCAAGTTGCAGCACTCATCAAGACGAACCCGAGGTGGCACCAATGCTGACTGCAACCATCACCGGCGGCCTGACTTCGTTTCTCACAACCACACCCGAGGGGCACCGCTACTGCACGATTTACAGCGACGAGGCCCGCCGATCTGTGCGCGCCCTGGTGCTGAACGACACCCACGCGGCATTAATCCGCAAGTTACCGAAACATGCGCGGCTGACCGTTAGCGGCCTGCTTCGCAGCAAGGGGGCGATAGGCCCGACCGGGCAAACGCTCGCCTACCTAAGCATCGTTGTACAAACCATGAAGATCCACGGAGAACACCAATGACTGACAACACCCAACCGACCTACGAAGAACTTACCGCCGAACTGGCCACCCTGCGCGGCCTGAAAGAAGAACTGCATGGCAACTTGACCAAGGCCCGTGCCCGGATCAAAGAGCTTGAGCAGACCGCCGAGCAGCAACAAACCGAGCTGATAGAGGTAAAGCTAAATCGACCCGTGGCCGGGCTATTGGAAGGCATCCTGGTCGGCTCCAAGTACGCGGCGCAAGAGTTGGCCGATCACGTCAAATTCGAGTTAAACGACGACGGTCTAATCGAGCTGCGCGATCTAGAGGGCAATCCGGCGACCATCACCGAAAAGGCTGATGGCAAGGAAATTACCCGCCCGGTGAAATTCGAGCATCAAGACGTTAGGCGCTTCCTGAGCAGTACCGGCAAGTTCGATCACATCATTCGAGCCTCTGGCGTTACAGGGGGAGGCGCGCCGAACACTTATGCGAGCAGCCACAAGCCCGCAGAGCCAAAACAAGAAACCCGAAGTACAGCTTCCTTCGGACTAAAGTAGCGTTATACTGTAACAGCGGCTCCAGTAGGGGCCGCACCCCTCCGGCCAGTAGGCCAACCCTCTGCGATGCCCCGGCCTGTAGGCCACCGCCAAAGACAGTAGTCCGCCGCGAATCACTCAATTCTGATTCGAGGTAATGCCACCATGGCAACCACTCAACTTAGCGACATCATTAAGCCCGACGTTTTCACCGCCTACCTGGTGCAGAACGCGATGGAAAAAACCGCGCTCGTTCAATCTGGCGTACTGGTTCCCAACGCTGTTATCAATGACCAGCTCACAGCCGGGTCTGATGCGTTCAGCGTGCCGTTCTGGCGTGACTTGGGCAACGACGAAGCCAACGTGGTCAACGACGACCCCGCGAGCCTTGCCACCCCGAAGAAGATCCAGACCGGCAAGCAATTCATCCGTAAAGCGTTCCTGCACCAGTCATGGTCGGCAATGAACCTTGCAAGCGAACTTGCAGGCTCTGACGCCCTGGGCCGTATTCAGGACCGCGCCGTCGCCTACTGGGATCGCCAGTTGCAACGCCGCCTCGTGGCATCGCTTTCCGGCGTGCTGGCTGACAACGCGGCGAATGACAGTGACGACATGATTCTCGACATTACTGCCGCCACCGCCAACACATTCAGCCCCGAAGCAGTAATCGACGCAGCCGGCACCTTGGGCGACAGCATGGACACCGTTACCGGCATCGCCATGCACTCGGACCTGTATCGCCAGGCACTGAAAGCGGACCTGATCGAATTCATCCAGCCGAGCGCCGGCTCGATGCGGATGCCGACCTATCGTGGCTTGGCTGTCATCGTGGATGACGGTATGCCCAAGGTCTCGGATGGTGCTACTGGCTTCAATTACACCAGCGTTCTTTTCGGTGCCGGCGCTGTG
The DNA here is from genome assembly GCA_024710165.1 of Burkholderiaceae bacterium. Taxonomy (GTDB): domain Bacteria; phylum Pseudomonadota; class Gammaproteobacteria; order Burkholderiales; family Burkholderiaceae_C; genus Simplicispira. Next base: position 2,628 of record JANJVG010000181.1, on the reverse strand, counting down.
GGCTATGGCCTGACTGCCCCGCGTACCGCTGAAGGCACTGAGGTGGAGAACATTCCCGGCGCTGGTAACGGCGGCGGTCAACAGATCCTGCATAGCCGCGTGAACCTGGCCGTTCACCCTGCCGGCTTCGCTTGGGTAGAGGGCACATTGGCCGGCGACTCTCCAACCATTGCCGAGCTGGGGGCTGCTGCCCACTGGGACCGCGTAGTCGAGCGGAAAGCCGTTCCGATGGCCTTCCTGGTCACGAAGTAAGGGAGGAAGGGGGCTTCGGCCCCCTTTGTCGTTATGGCAGAGAAGAAAGAACGAAACGCCGTCACTGGCACGCGCAAGAAGCCTCCGACAGACGCCGCCGAGAAACTTCTCGAACTGGCCGCTACTGGCTACAACAAGAAAGGTCTGGCCTACCGGCTTGGCACCACCGTGGAAACGCTCAACAAGTGGCTTGAGCTTTACCCCGAACTGCAACAGGCGCTCGACGAAGGCCGGGAGCGCGAGCACCACGCTCTGTTCAATGCGCTGTATGAGAACGCCACCAAAGGCGGCAACGTGACCGCTGCCATTTTTCTGCTGAAAACGCGCCACGGCTACCGCGAAGGAGATCAAACGGAGATCGCCAACAAGGTCTCGATTAACTTCTCCCTGCCTGGTGCCCTGCGCCTTGAAGACTTCACAAAGGACGTTACTCCACCAAAAGGGAGCCTGAGCCATGATTGAGCTAAACGACTTTCAGCAGAAAATCATGCTGCTACCCGAGGAACTGGACGTGTTCTGTGGAGGTGGCCGTGGGGGCGGTAAGTCTTACGGCTTGGCGCTGCTGTGCCTGCGTCACGTCGAGCAGTATGGAGACAAGGCCCGCATTCTGTACTTGCGGCGCACCTATAAGGGCCTGGCTGACTTTGAGCTGATCTGCCGGGAGCTATTCGGCACCGTTTACAGCACAGCGGCGCGCTACAACGCGGCAGAACACGTTTGGCGCTTTCCGAGCGGCGGTTATCTGGAGCTGGGGCAACTCGAAAGCCACGCGGACTACACGAAGTATCAGGGGCGATCGTTCACGCTGCTGATCGTGGATGAAGCAGGCCAGTACCCGAACCCCGAGCTGCTAGACCTGATGCGCTCGAACCTTCGCGGACCGAAGGACATGCCGATTCGCATGATCGTAGCGGCGAACCCCGGTGGCCCTGGGCATTACTGGCTGGCAAAGCGATATGTCTTCACCACCGCGCCATGGAAGCCGTACCTGGAGCCAAAGAGCAAACGCCAATGGATCTATGCGCCGTCCACCTTCGATAGCAACCGCTTCATTGATACCGACCAGTACCGCGACCAGCTCGAATCGGCCTGTCCTGATGACCCCGAGCTGCTGCGCGCATGGATGACTGGCGACTGGGCTGTAAACCGTGGTGCCTACTTCGCTTCTGTGCTCGATGAAGGGCGCAATGCGGCAGATCCCTGGAAGCACATTCCTGAAACTTGGGATACCTGGCTTGCCCATGACTTCGGATCGTCCGCCCCAAGTGCCACCTACATATTCGCGCAATCGCCAGGCGACGAAGGACCAGACGGCAAGTTCTACCCGAGGGGAAGCCTTGTCCTGGTAGATGAGCTAGTGACAGCAAAACGCGACAACCCGAACGCTGGGCTGGGCTGGACAGTGCCGGTGCTGGCCGAGGAAATTCTCGACATGTGCAAGCGCTGGGATATCAGAGCAAAGGGGGTAGCGGATGACGCGATATTCGCAAAGGGAGGCCATGCGGCAGGATCTATTGCAGATGAATTCAGCAGATGCGGCGTTCACTTCACACCGGCCAAGAAAGCCGACCGCCTCACAGGCTGGAACATCATGCGCCGGCTATTGAGCGATGCCGGTAAGCCAGATAAGCCGGGCCTGTATATCAGCCGGCACTGTGCATACCTATGGGAGACATTGCCGACGCTTGCCAGAGATCAGAAACGAGTGGAAGACTTGGATAGTACCGGGCCGGATCATGGCGCTGATGCCGTGCGCTATGGATGCTTGAGGCGTAACTACTCGGTAAGAAATACAGCCTTGCGCATGTAACCTAGTTCTGTAGGTTTTGTAGGTAAGGGATGGCCGCGTTTTGGGAATTTAAAGGGGTCTGAGGCGCGCATATTCGATCAACTCGAACGGTAAAAAGGATTGGCTAAAAAATGATCAAAACAAGCCCAGCAGCCGGCATCTTGTACACCCACATGTACACCTGAACTTTTGATTTGCCTGAAAGCCCCGTATTTACTGAATAGTTAGGTTCCCTTCGCCTCCAGACACCACACAAAAAAGCCCTGTTCTACAGGGCTTTTTTGTTTCGTCGATCCCCGCCCTCCTCACTGCCTCACCCGACCAAGAATTCCAGCACGCGCTGGGTGAAGGCTTCGCCAGCCTCGACGTTCGAGAGGTGGGCGGCGTCGAAGACTGCCAGTTCCGCGCCGGCAACTTGTGCCTGGATGAATTGGCCATGTTCCACAGTCGTCACCGGATCCTTGGCGCCGCAGACCACCAGGGTGGGCACTGTGATGCCGGCTAGTTGCTCACGGAAATTGGCGTCGCGCACGGCGGCGCAGTTGGCGGCGTAGCCGTCCGGCGAGGTGCTGGCGATCATGTCGGTG
>JANJVG010000158.1 GCA_024710165.1 Burkholderiaceae bacterium | reverse complement strand
AACAGGTAGGCCGCCATCAGCAGCGCCAGGCGCCATGAATCGGTTTCGCGCCGCACCGTGGCCAGGGTCGAGAGGCACTGCGGCGCGAACACGAACCACACCAGCAGCGACAGCGCCGTGGCCAGCGACCACTGCTGCGCGATCAGCGGCCCCAACTGCGCGGCCACGTCATCGCCCGAGGCCGACAGGGCATACACCGTGCCCAGCGCGCCCACCACCACCTCGCGCGCGGCCATGCCGGGCACCAGGGCCACGGCGATCTGCCAGTTGAAGCCCAGCGGCGCGAACACATGTTCCAGCGCCCGGCCGATCTGCCCCGCCAGGCTGTATTCGATGGCCGGTCCAGTGGCGCCCTCGGGCGGCGCAGGATAGGTGGACAGGAACCACAGCAGCACCGTGAGCGCCAAGATGATGCCGCCCACACGCTTGAGGAAGATGGCCGCCCGTTCGTACAGCCCCAGCGCCAGGTTGCGCAGGCTGGGCACGCGGTAGGGCGGCAATTCCATCAGCAAAGGCGTGGGCCGCACTGTGCCGCGCCAGAGCTTGAGCACCGCCGCCACGGCCATGGCGCCGAGGATGCCGCCCAGGTAGAGCGCGAACATCACCAGCCCCTGCAGGTTGAACCAGCCCGCCACGGTGCGCTCGGGGATGAAGGCGGCGATCAAGAGCGCATACACCGGCAGGCGTGCCGAGCAGGTCATCAGTGGCGCAATCATGATGGTGACCAGCCGCTCGCGCCAGTGCGTGATGGTGCGCGTGGCCATGATGCCGGGGATGGCGCAGGCAAAGCTGGAGAGCAGCGGGATGAACGAGCGCCCCGACAGGCCCACCGTGCCCATGAGCCGGTCGAGCAGGAAGGCCGCGCGCGGCAGGTAGCCCGAGTCTTCCAGCGCCAGGATGAAGAAGAACAGGATCAGAATCTGCGGCAGGAACACCAGCACGCCGCCCGTGCCGGCCACGATGCCGTCCACCAGCAGGCTGCGCAGCACGCCTTCGGGCAGGCGCGCCTGCAGCCACTGGCCCAGCGCATCGACCGTGCCGGTGATGGCGTCCATGGGCGCCGCCGCCCAGCTGAACACGGCCTGGAACATCAGGAACATGGTGCAGGCCAGCAGCAGCGTGCCCCACAACGGGTGCAGCACCACGCGGTCCAGGGCTTCGTCCACCTGCGGCAGGCCCTCGGGCTCGCGCACCGCCAGGCGCAGGATGCGGCGCGCCTCCTGCTGCGTGCGCAGCACCTGCTCCACGCCCTGCGGCTCCCAGGGCCGGGCGTGCACCGGCCCGGCGGGGCGCCAGCCGTCCAGCCACTGCAGCAACTCGTGCGCGCCGCCCTTGCGGATGCCCACGGTTTCGACCACGGGCATACCCAGCTCGCGCTCCAGCAGCGCGCGGTCGATGGCAATGCCGGCGCGCCGCGCCGCATCGCTCATGTTCAGCGCCATCACCATGGGCAAGCCCATGGCCCGTGTTTCGAGCACCATGCGCAGGCCCAGCTGCAGATTGGTGGCATCGACCACGCATACCAGCAGGTCGGGGCAGGCCTCACCGGCCCGCTGGCCGGTGATGACGTCGCGCGTCACCGCCTCGTCGGCGCTCAGGGCGTTGAGGCTGTAGGCCCCCGGCAGATCGAGCACGCGCACCGGGTGGCCCGAGGGCGTGGTGAGCAAGCCCTCCTTGCGCTCCACCGTCACGCCAGCGTAGTTGGCCACCTTCTGGCGGTTGCCGGTGAGCAGGTTGAACAGCGCCGTCTTGCCGCTGTTGGGGTGGCCCAGCAGCGCCAGTCGCAGGCCGCTGGCCGAAGCGCTCATGCGGGGCTCCCGGGCGGGGGCGTGGTGCTGATGTGCACCAGCGCGGCCTCGTTGCGACGCAGGGCGAAGGTGCTGCGGCCCACACGCACCGCCAGCGGATCGCCGCCCGGAAATGCCCGCGCCACCACGCGCACGGGCTCACCCGGCAAAAACCCGATCTCCAGCAGTCGCAGCAGCACATCGCCGTCGTGGTCGGCCGCATCCATGTGCAGGCTGTGCACCCAGGCGCCGGTGTGCAGGGGCAGGTCATCCAACCCATTCCGGGGAGCCTGCACGGCAACCACCCCATCCATTGCAATCGCAGCATCCATGGCGTTATGAATAATAATAATTCCTATTTGTGGATTTTAGATCGCTGCCTCCCGGCCCGACAAGGGCAGCCGTCGGGCCCATTGCAAGGCACTTGCGCTGGATCAACGCCCCCCGGCGGCAGCGCCCCGGGTCCAGCAAATCGGAGAAACCTGACCCATCCCACCCGCCTTCAAGGTAAATTCCGGGCATGACGATGCTCTGGGATATTTCCCCCGCCGTGCACCCCGGCACCCCGGTCTATCCGGGCGACAGCCCGTTCCGGCAGCACTGGGACGCGACCATCGGCCCTGACAGCGCGGTCAACCTGAGCACCCTCAGCCTCTCGCCCCACCTCGGCGCCCACGCCGATGCCCCTTTGCACTACGACCCGCAAGGCGCAGCCATCGGCACGTTGGCGCTGGAACCCTATCTGGGCCTGTGCCGCGTGATCCACGCCATCGACTGCGGCCCGCTGGTCGAATGGGCCCACCTGGGTGCGGCTGTGCAGGGCGCCCTGCCCGCCCGCGTGCTGGTGCGCACCCGCCGCAAGGCCGCCACCGACCACTGGGACCATTGCTTCAGCGCCTTCGCCCCGTGCACGCTGAACTACCTGGCCGACCTGGGGGTGCGGCTGGTCGGTATCGACACCCCCAGCGTGGACCCGGCCGACAGCCGGCACCTGCCCAGCCACCAGGTGCTGCGCCAGCGCCAGCTGCGCGTGCTCGAAAACCTGGTGCTCGACGAAGTGCCCGCGGGCGACTACGAGCTCATCGCCCTGCCGCTCAAGCTGACCACCGCCGACGCTTCCCCCGTGCGGGCCGTTCTGCGCGCGCTGGCCTGAGCCTGTGCAAGCAAATTTTGAACAAAAAGTGCATCCAGCCCTTATTTATCAAGCGCAAGTAGCTATTATTTAAGTAGCACTATCCACTGGCATTTCCTCTGCCCGCATTCGCACCATGCAAGCCCTGCTCGACGCCATCGCCACGATGAACCTGCCCCACGATGCCCGGCGCATTTTTCACGGCCGCGGCGGGCTGCATCCCGGCTGCGAACACTGGACCCTCGATTGCTATCCGCCGGTCTGGGTGCTGACCCGTTTCGATCCTGCCAGCGAGGACACCCTGGCGCTGCTGCACACCGCGCTGGCCCGGCGCTGGGAGCAGATCGCCCCCGGCGAACCGCTCAACTGGGTCTTCCAGTGCCGTCACGAGGGCCGCACCGACACCCGGCTGATGGCCGGCAGCGTGCCCGACCCCCATGTGGTGACCGAGGACGGCGCACGCTTTCGCGTGCATGTGCTGCGCGGGCAGAACCACGGCCTGTTTCTCGACATGGCCGAGGGCCGCCGCTGGGTGCGCAACCACTGCGAGGCCCACCGCGCCGACCGCTATGGCCTCAAGGTGCTCAACCTGTTTGCCTACACCTGCGCGTTTTCGGTGGTGGCACTGCAGGCGGGCGCCAAAAGCGTGGTCAACGTGGACATGGCCCGCGGCGCGATTGCCATCGGGCAGCACAACCACCAGCTCAACGGCATCACCTCCGGGGCCAGCTTTCTGGCGCACGACATCTTCAGCACCTGGGGCAAGATCACGCGCAGCGGGCCCTACGGCCTGGTCATCATCGATCCGCCCAGCTACCAGAAAGGCAGCTTCGTCGCCACCAAGGACTACGCCCGCCTGCTGCGCCGCCTGCCCGACCTGCTGGAGCCGGGAGGCCACGCGCTGCTGTGCCTCAACGCCCCCGAGCTGGGCACCGCCTTTCTGCAGGAACAGATGCAGGCGCTGGCGCCCGAGCTGGCCTTTGTGGAGCGCGTCGCCAATCCGGCGGTGTTTGCCGACGTGTCGCAAGACCGTTCGCTCAAGGTGCTGGTGTACCGGGCACCCGAATGAAGGGCACAGGCGGCTCAACACATGCAGAGACGATGAACAGGCCCCTCCTGCGGACACACCATGCGGCAGCTCGTTAACCGCCATCTGTTGCGGCAGTTCTGGGGCATCGCCATCCCCTACTGGCGCCATGAAGAGAAATGGAAGGCCACAGGCCTGCTCGTTCTGCTGGTGGCCTTGCTGCTCGGGCAGACGGGGTTTGCGGTGCTGTTCAACGAGCAGACGGGCGAGTTCACCTCAGCCCTCGCGGCGCACGACAGCGAGCGCTTCTGGCAAGCCATTCGCTGGTGCCTGGCGCTCGTGGCCGGGGCCGTGCCCATCTACGCTTTCTACTACTTTGTGCGCGACACGCTGGGCAACCACTGGCGCCGCTGGCTGACCAACCGCTTCCTGGTGGGCTATTTCCGCGACCGCCATTTCTACGAACTCAATGCCCGCGCGGACATCGACAACCCCGACCAGCGCATCGCCGAAGACATCAACACCTTCACCCAGCGCTCGCTGTTCTTCCTGCTGATCTTCATCGGCGCGGCGTTGCAGCTCATCGCTTTCAGCCAGGTGCTGTGGTCCATTGCGCACGAGCTGGTCTATTTTCTGGTGGTGTATGCGCTGGCGGGCACGCTGCTGACGGTCTTTGTCTTTGGCAAGCCGCTGATCGGCCTGAACTTCCGCCAGCTGCAGCGCGAGGCCGACTTCCGCTTCAGCCTGGTGCGCGTGCGCGAGAAGGCCGAGCCGATTGCCCTGTACCGGGGCGAACCCCAGGAGCGGCAGCAGGTATGGCGCCGCTTCATCCGGGCCTTTGACAACTTCCGGCAGCTCATCCGCAACCAGCTCTTCCTGAACCTGTTCCAGTATGGCTACAGCATGCTCACCATCGTCCTGCCCAGCGCCTTGATCGCCTCGCGCGTGCTGTCGGGCGAGCTGGAGGTGGGCCGCGCCATCCAGGCCGCAGGGGCATTTGCGGCGGTGCTCAGCGCCATCTCGGTGGTCATCGAAAACTTCGAAGGCCTGAGCCGGTTTGCCGCCGGCATCGACCGCCTGGACACCTTCTTCAAGCTGCTCTCCAGCCCGGCAGACCGGGAGGCACCGCAGGAGAGCACAATCGCCTCGGTGCAAGACACCCGCCTGGCGCTCGACCGCGTCACCCTGCAGACCCCCCGGCGTGAACGCACCCTGATCCAGAACCTGTCGATCGACGTGCTGCCCGGCCAGGGACTGCTGATCGTCGGCGCCAGCGGCAGCGGCAAAAGCTCACTGCTGCGGGCGCTCAGCGGCCTGTGGTACGCGGGCAGCGGCACCATCTTCCGCCCCGAGGCGCAGGATCTTCTGTTCCTGCCGCAGCAGCCCTACATGTTTCTCGGCACGCTGCGCAACCAGTTGCTCTACCCCGACCTGGACCAGCCCGCCACCGAAGCGCACCTGCTGGACCTGCTGGTGCGCGTGAACCTGTCCGATCTGGCACAGCGCTTCGGCGGCCTGGATACCGAGATGGATTGGGAGAAGGTGCTGTCCATCGGCGAGCAGCAGCGCCTGGCCTGCGCCCGCGTGCTGCTGGTGCAGCCACGCTTTGCCATCTTGGACGAAGCCACGAGCGCGCTCGACGTCGCCAACGAAACCCACCTGTACCGGCAACTGCTGAGCACCCGCGCCACCCTGGTCAGCGTGGGCCACCGCACCACCCTTCTGGCCTACCACCAGCAGGTGCTGGAGCTGACCGGCGACGGCCACTGGCGCGTGCATTCGGCGCAGGACTACCAGTTCGGGCAGTGACGACCGGGCGCTGGGCGATTGGCTTCGAGCCCGGGTGGCGCAGCGATGCCAACGTCACTCTGTCTTCTGGCTGCAAGTGTTCGTATCTCGTTCTCATTTGCGTACATTACCCTCGGTGAGGGTGTTGCACTTCAGATTTGAGACCGCCCACTCATCACCATCCAGACGGCGCCTCTGTAAAATGAAACAAATTTAACATTCGACTGCTTGTCGGCGTCACGTCCAGTGGCTCTCATTTTCGATCTTATGACTCAGGGAGATTTTCGATTGTTCTCCCATCAAGGTTCCATCGATGGAATTGCGAACATGAATATCTCCAACAAGTGGCCTATTCCGGTCAGGGCCGTTGTGTTACTCGGCCTCGTATTCCTTGGCCTGATCGGTAACTACCTCAAATATCCGATATTTCTCAATATCGACTTTCTTTTTGGCAGCATCTTTGCGATGCTTGCTTTGCAGGTATTTGGGCTGGGTAGCGGTGTTGCGGTAGGCGCCATCACTGCTGTGGTCACCTATTTTCTCTGGAACCACCCCTACGCCATCGTCATCATGACCTTCGAAGTGGTCGTGGTGGGCTTGCTGATGCGACGCAAGAACATCGGAATGGTGTTGGCCGATGCCATCTATTGGCTGGTCATCGGGATGCCGCTTGTCTATGTGTTCTATCACGGTGTCATGAAGGCCTCCGTGGACAGCACCACCATCACCATGACCAAGCAAGCCGTGAATGGTGTGGCCAACGCGTTGCTCGCACGGCTTCTCTTCTCTGGATACGCATTGGGCACGGGTTCGGCGAGGATTGCTTACCGCGACCTCATTTACAACCTTTTGTCTTTTTTCGCACTCTACCCGGCCTTGATCTTGCTGATGGTTTCAAGCCACGACGAATTTAAAAAAACGGACCTCGAAATTCGCAAGAATCTTGTCCACGAAACGCAATTGGTGCGCCATCGGATTAAGGTTTGGTCACGCAACCGGATTCATAAAATCAGCCATCTTGCAGAATTGGCAGCAGCGCACACTCCTGCACAGATGCAACCCAGGCTGGCACAAGCTCACGAGTCCGACCTTGACTTCCTGCGTATCGGGCTCGTCGACAGTGCAGCAAACACAACGGCTTACTCCCCTCTGCTGGACGAGCTGGGGCGTCCCAACATTGGAAAAAACTTCGCAGACAGACCTTTTATTCCACGCCTCAAAGAGTCGCTCCAGCCCATGTTGTCGGAGGTCGTGCTGGGAAGGATCGGCGTGCCCAAACCGATTGTGGCGGTGCTCGCACCTGTCGTGAAGGCCAATGAATACGACGGCTATGTCGCAGGCATTCTGAGTCTCAACGAGATTACGGATTTTCTGGAAAAAATTGCGCAGAGCAGGACGATGCTCTTCACACTGCTGGACAGCAACGGCAACGTGATTCTTACCAACCACGAGAATCAGAAGGTCATGGAGCCCTTTGCACGCAGCAACGGCACGCTCCTCCGACTGGACGACGCCATTTCTCAGTGGATGCCCAAGCTGCCGCCCAACACACCCCAATCAGAGCGATGGAAAGCCTCTTCCTATCTGGTCGACAGCCCGATTGGTGGACTTTCAGAGTGGCGACTGATATTGGAGCAACCTGTCTTACCCTTTCAAAAGATGCTTTTCGCGCGCTATACCCGCATGTTGGCGCTAGTATTCATTTTGATCTTTGCCTCCTTGGCTCTGGCGGAGTTACTCAGTCGGAAAGCCGTCGCCACAATGGATGAGTTGACGCTGTTTACGAAAAAATTGCCCGAGGAGTTGAGCAAGGGATCCGAACCTGTCTGGCCGCAGAGCGGTGTGACCGAGCACCACACCCTTATCAAACGCTTCAAGGAAATGGCGACTTTGCTCTCTCGGCAATTCAGCGCCAACAGAGAATTGACCACCTCACTGGAAAAGCGCGTCGAAGAGAGAACGGCAGAATTGATTGCCAGTGAAGAAAAGTTCCGGTTGCTCATCAATAACAGCCACGACATCATCTATACCCTGAATCCGGAGGGTGTGTTCACTTTCGTTTCACCAGCGTGGACCAGCCATTTGGGCCATCCGCTGGAAGAAGTCGTGGGCCATTCGATCGCAAAATTCATTCACCCGGATGATCTCGCGATCTGTACCGCCGCGCTCAATGAATTATTTTCCACGGGACAACTGCAGACCAATATTGAGTACAGGGTTCGCCACACCGATGAAAGCTGGCGCTGTCACAGCTGCAGCGCGGTGCCGATCAAAGACAAAGCGGGCAAGGTTATTGGCGGCGAGGGCATCGCAAAAGACGTTACGGTGCAGAAGAAGCTGGAAGACGCAGTCAGGCAACTGGCTTTCTACGATACCTTGACAAAATTGCCCAACCGCCGTCTGCTCAATGACCGCCTCGGTCAGGTCATGGCGGCCAGCAAACGCGCTTCGTCCTATGCTGCACTCATGTTTCTGGACCTGGACAACTTCAAGCCACTCAATGACACGCATGGCCACGATGTGGGTGATCTATTGCTGATAGAGGTTGCCCAAAGACTTACTGACTCCGTCCGTGAGATGGACACTGTTGCGCGGTTTGGTGGCGATGAGTTCGTCGTGTTATTGGGCGATCTTGGCCACACGGAGCCTGCCGCCAGGGCCGGCGTTGTCGCTGAGAAGATTCGTGCAAGTTTGTCCAGACCCTATCTGCTGTCCGTCGGACAAGCGGGCACACCCAGCAAGGTGGTAGAGCACCATTGCTCTGCAAGCATCGGAGTGGTTGTTTTCGTGAACCATGACCTGAGCCAGGAAGATGTACTGAAGTGGGCCGATGACGCAATGTACGAAGCAAAAGAAGCGGGACGAAATTCCATACGGTTTCATGGGGGCCCGCCTGCTACTGCGTGACCGCAAACGGACGCCCCGATTCCCGGGAAAACTTCATCTCGTATGCTCGCCCTCAATGAGCTCCCTCGCCTGCAGTTTCATACGGTCATATTGCTCTGATTTTTCCAGACAACGTGCTTGCGCTGTGGGGCTGCCATACTTCACTCTTCCAGCAGCCCTACCTGTGAATTCGAACCATCGCGAAGCAGGATCGTCCATAAAGCGCTGGCCGTCGTATTGCACAACGACCTCGGGGTGATTCCCGCGAATATCCTCGTCCGAGAGGCTTGACCGAATGTCGTCTTTGGGAAGCTGGATTTGCGAACGCGCCACTGTCTCGTAGGGGCCCCAGGTCGCACCCTCCACGCCTCGCAGCCCCTCTTCCAGCAAGGCGTACTCATCCGTGGAGAGATAGCTTCTGTGGATGCGCAGCTTTTTGAGCCGCAACAATTTGACCGCAGGCAACATGGCCGGATAAGGAGCCCTGCATTTGATCTGCCACAGTGCAAACACCTCCAGCTGCGAAAACCCACGAAGGAACTCGAAGTCTTCTACCGGCTGTTCCCAATCCGTCGTTCCATATATCGCCAAGTACCTGAGACCAGTTGCTGCGGCCAAACCGCCGAAGTCCGATACCCTGCGAAGATTTTCCAAGTGCAAAGCCCGCAGGCTCCGAAGTGTGCCTAACGGGGAAAGATCACTGACGCCCGATACGTACTCCAGAACCACTTCTTCCAACGCATCCATTGGACGGATGAAATCGAGGGTCGGTGGCCTCGCATGGGTAATGCGCAAGCGTTTGATCGATTGAATGGTGCCAGTGGCAGCCAATTGTTCCGCAGTAGGCTCATGCAGAGTCAATTCGACCAAGTTCGGAAGAGTAAGAACGCGAGACCAATTCTTGTCTTCCTTTCCCATCGTCACAATTGTGGCGTCTGAACTCCCCTCGGGCACATCGTCGATGCGATAGGCGTATCTCTCTCTATTTGGAGCCATTGTCCAATGGCCTCCCTCTCGGTCAAGAAAGTCACCGAAGTGATGTTGCATGTCTCCCCCTCGCAATTTGAATCTACATCTATCGCATGATGCCGCCTCTAGCTCAAGGACGACTGGACAGTCGTCTCATCGCAACCATCGGGCAGTCAGCCATTAGACGTATCTCGTCACACCCAATCCCACTTCCTGACAGCGCTACCCCAAGCCTAGACAATACGCCCTTCGCCCCAGCGTCCGCACCGCCCCCATGCAAACCTCCACCCGGCCCTCCAGCGTGCTCGCCCCGCTATACCCCCTGCTGTTCGTCGCGCTGTGGAGCACGGGCTTCATCGGAGCCAAGTTCGGGCTGCCCGATGCCGAGCCGCTGACCTTTCTGTCGCTGCGCTACGCGCTGGTGCTGGTGTTGATGGGGCTGGCGGCCTGGCTGATGCGGGCGCCCTGGCCGCGCACGGCGCGGGAATGGATGCACATAGGGGTGTCGGGGCTGCTGGTGCATGCGGTGTACCTGGGCGGCGTGTTCATCGCCATCGGCAAGGGGTTGCCCGCCGGGGTGACGGCGCTGGTGGTGGGGCTGCAGCCGGTGCTGACGGCGCTGGGCGCCGGGGCGTTTCTGGGCGAGCGCGTGCGGCCCACCCAGTGGGCGGGCCTGGCGCTGGGTTTTGCCGGTGTGGGGCTGGTGG
>JANJVG010000148.1 GCA_024710165.1 Burkholderiaceae bacterium | reverse complement strand
GGCGCTGAACAGGTGCTCCTGCCCGCTGTCCATCTCCAGCGCCAGCACGCGGCCATGGCCCTCGTGCCCGCCCACGCGCAGGGCCGCTTCGATGCTTTCGGCCAGGCGCTGCTGCAGGTCCTGGCGCACCTTCACGCGGTCGATCACCACGTCGATGTCGTGCTTCTCGGTTTTCTTGAGCGCGGGCAGGCGCTCGTGTTCGTAAATCTGGCCATCGACGCGAAAGCGCACATAGCCCTGCGCCTGCATCTGGGCGAACAGCTCGGTGAACTCGCCTTTCTTGCCGCGCGCCACGGGGGCCAGCACCATCAGCTTGGTGTCTTCAGGCAGGGCCAGCATGGCGTCCACCATCTGGCTCACCGTCTGCGCCGCCAGCGGAAGACCGTGGTCGGGGCAGAACGGGGTGCCCGCACGGGCGTACAAAAGACGCAGGTAGTCATGGATCTCTGTCACCGTGCCCACGGTGGAGCGCGGGTTGTGGCTGGTGGCCTTCTGCTCGATGCTGATGGCGGGCGAGAGTCCTTCGATCAGATCGACATCGGGCTTGTCCAGCCGCCCCAGAAACTGGCGCGCATAGGCCGACAGGCTCTCCACGTAGCGCCGCTGCCCCTCGGCATACAGCGTGTCGAACGCCAGACTCGACTTGCCCGAGCCCGACAGCCCCGTGATCACCACCAGCTGGTTGCGCGGAATGTCCAGGTCGATGTTCTTGAGGTTGTGCGTGCGCGCCCCGCGGATGCTGATGCGCTGCTCGCGCAGGGCGCGGGCGAGATAGGTGCCGTCAGTGGACAGGCGAGCGTCATCATCAATAGGTCGGGTCACGGGCAGGCTCGAAGAGAAAACCGACCATGATAGGACACGGGCGCTTTCTGCGCGTGCGCTGCCAGGCCCGTGCATCCGGGTGCTCGGGGTACGATGGCCCCGGCTATCGACTTATTTCTCTGCGCCCGGACCCTTCCATGATCATCAACTGTGTTGCCTACGAAAACGGGCGCAAGCTGGCCCATATCGATGTGGAGTCCATCAGCGACTGGCTGGCGCGCCCCGATGCCTTTGTCTGGGTGGCGCTGCAGGACCCGGCCGAGGATGAACTGCTGCAGATGCAGGAAGAGTTCGGCCTGCACGACCTGGCCGTGGAAGATGCGCGCAAGGGCCTGCAGCGCCCCAAGATCGAGGAATACGGCGACACGCTGTTCGTGGTGATGCACCTGGTCGAACCCGCGGGCGGTGACCTGCAGGTCGGCGAGCTGGCGGTGTTTGTCGGGCACAACTTCGTGCTGTCGGTGCGCACACGCAGCCAGCTGGGCTTTCTGGGGGTGCGCCAGCGCTGCGAGCGTGAGCCCTTGCTGCTGCGCCTGGGCGCGGGCTTTGTGTTCTATGCGCTGATGGACGCGGTGGTGGACCGCTACTTTCCGCTGATCGACGCGTTCGAGCTGGAGCTTGAAGGCATCGAGGAGCAGATTTTTGATCGCGGTGCTTCACGCGGCAACATCGAGCGGTTGTACGACCTCAAGCGCCGCTCCACCGTGCTGCGCCATGCCGTGGGTCCGCTGCTGGAGGTGGCGGGCAAGCTGCACGGCGGTCGCGTGCCCGAGGTCTGCACCGGGGTGCAGGAGTATTTCCGCGACGTGCACGACCATCTGGCGCGCATCAACAACGCCATCGACACCGTTCGCGACACCATCGGCACGGCCATCCAGGTCAACCTGTCGATGGTGACCATCGAGGAGTCGGAAACCACCAAGCGCCTCGCGGCCTGGGCGGCGATTTTTGCCGTATCCACGGCGCTGGCGGGCATCTGGGGCATGAACTTCGAACACATGCCAGAGCTCAAGTGGGCCTTTGGCTACCCGATGGCGCTGGCCGTGATCTTCAGCGCCGGGGCGGTGCTGTACTGGAGGTTCCGCAGGGCGGGTTGGCTGTAGATTTTTAAGTAAAAAACGGCTCCAGCGCTTATCCAGTAAGCGCTGAAAGCTATTTAATGAATAGCTAAAGTACAGCCATTCAGGCGTCGGCAACAGGCGCCGCCGGGGCGGCGGGCGCGGCTGCACGCTGGCGCGCGCTGTGCAGGCTGCGTTCCACCGTGCGCGGGTCCATGCCGTACATGTCGGCAAACTCCGCCGGGCTCTTGCCACTGGCCTCGAAGGCGCGCAGCAGGGCTTCCTCGCGGGCCTGCTTGGCAGCCAGTTCGGCCAGGGCCTCGTTGAGCAGGGCATTGGCGGCCTCGTCGCGGGTGCGCACGCGCTCGGCGTAGTCCTCGCGCGTCAGGCCGCTGGCCTCGATGTTGCGAACGATGCGCGCACGCAGCTTCGGTAAAAGGTCGTCCGGGCCGCGCCCCTGGCGGCGGCGGTAGATCTCCAGCAGCGCCTGGTGCACATGCTCGGGGGCCATGGCTTCGACCGGCTGGCCCTGCAGGTCGTGGCGCGGCTGGCCGGCAGCCACGCATTGCAGGTAGCGCGTGGAGCGGGTGTGGATGCCCAGCGCCTGCTTGAGCGCTTCGCGTTCAAACTGCTCGGGGTGGGCGGCCATCAGGTCCTGAAAGATGCCGCGCTTGAGCGGCAGGAACTGGGCACCAAAGAGCTGCGGATACAGCGCGGCCAGTTGCTCCAGTGCGGGCGGAATGGCACGTGGCGCACGGCGCGGGGTGGCCGCAGCGGGCGCATCGCCCTCGGGCGCGGCCGCCTTCTGGCCCGCAGGCTTGCGGCCCCGCTGGTTGCGCCCACCCCGGCGCGAGGCGCCTTCGGGGCGCGGGGTGCTGTCTGCCTCTGCGCCGCTCTCGCCGGGCGCAAGGGGGGCGACGGCCGCCGCCGCAGCGGGTGCCGCAGCCTCCGGGGCGGCGGGCGCTGTGGTCTGTTCAGGGTGGGGCACGGAGTCGGTCATGGGCGTAGCGGGTAGGGGCAACAAAACCCTCAATCATGCCAGTCTTGTGCGCCTTACCCCGCCAGCGCCGCGTCGAGCACCTGCACCCAGTGGCGCACGGGGGTGTCGGTGCCGCTTTGCAGGTGCGTGATGCAGCCGATGTTGGCCGAGGTGATGACCGTGGGTTGCAGGGCGCCCAGGTGCCCGAGCTTGCGGTCGCGCAGCTGGCCCGACAGTTCGGCCTGCAGCACCGAATAGGTGCCGGCCGAGCCGCAGCACAGGTGGGATTCGTTGGCGGTCAGCCGCACGTCGAAGCCGAGCGCTCGCAGGTGCTGCTCCACGCCGCCACGCAGTTGCTGGCCGTGCTGCAGCGTGCAGGGCGGGTGGAAGGCCACCACGCCCTGGGGCACGGCGCGCAGCTTGCCCTGGAGCTGGAGCACGATGTCGGGCAGCAGCTCGGAGAGGTCGCGTGTGAGCTGGCTCACGCGTGCGGCCTTCTCGGCGTATGCAGGGTCGTGGCGCAGCAGGTGGCCGTATTCCTTGACGGTGACGCCGCAGCCCGAGGCGTTCATGACGATGGCCTCGACCGCGCCCTTCTCCACCCATGGCCACCAGGCGTCGATATTGGCGCGCATCTGCGCCAGGCCGCCGTCCTGGTCGTTCAGGTGGAACTTCACCGCGCCGCAGCAGCCCGCCTCGGGCGCCACCACGGTCTGGATGCCCGCCGCGTCGAGCACGCGCACGGTGGCGGTATGGATGCCCGGCATCATCGCGGGCTGCACACAGCCCTCGAGCAGCAGCACCTTGCGCGCATGTGTGCGGGTGGGCAATGCGCCCGGCGCCTCGGGCGCGGGCACCTTGGCGCGCAGGCTGGCGGGCAAGAGGCCGCGCACGGCCTGGCCCATCTTCATGGCCGGGGCGAACAGGGGCGAGGGCAGGCCTTCCTTCAGCGCCCAGCGCACCGCGCGCTCGCCAACGGGGCGGGGCACCTTCTCGTCCACGATCTTGCGGCCGATGTCCACCAGGTGGCCGTACTGCACGCCGCTGGGGCAGGTGCTCTCGCAGTTGCGGCAGGTCAGGCACCGGTCGAGGTGCAATTGCGTGCTGCGCGTGGGCTGCGCGCCTTCCAGCACCTGCTTGATGAGATAGATGCGGCCGCGCGGACCGTCCAGCTCGTCGCCCAGCAACTGGTAGGTGGGGCAGGTGGCGGTGCAGAAGCCGCAGTGCACGCATTTGCGCAGGATGGCTTCGGCTTCGATGCCTTCGGGCGTGCCTTGGAATTCGGGGGCCAGTTGGGTTTGCATGGGGCGCTCGCAGAGGGCGGTGAAATCAGCGGGGTGGAGGGGGCGCCGGGGGCAGCGTGCTGCCCGCAGCACGCCGGCCGGGCATGCGCAGGCGGGCGCGGTCGATCCACAGCGGCGGCAGCGCCAGCGCGAACAGCACCAGCGCCAGTGGCACGACGAACACGAAGCCCACGTACTTGAACCCGGCCGCGCCGGCAATGCCGCCCACCAGGAACATGCCCAGCAGCCCGGCGAACAGGCGCAGGCGCTGGTGGTTGGCGCGCACCTGCTGCCCGGGCGGGCGGCTGTTGTGGTTCCAGTAGAGCATCTTGCCCAGCTCGATGCCCAGGTCGGTGACCACGCCGGTCATGTGCGTGGTGCGGATCTGCGACGACGACATCTTGGTCACCGTGGCGTTCTGCAGCCCCATGATGAAGGAC
This sequence comes from Burkholderiaceae bacterium, assembly GCA_024710165.1. Taxonomy (GTDB): domain Bacteria; phylum Pseudomonadota; class Gammaproteobacteria; order Burkholderiales; family Burkholderiaceae_C; genus Simplicispira. The sequence continues at coordinate 5,094 of JANJVG010000148.1, read as the reverse complement.
AGCAGCAGCACGGTGACCGGCACGGCAAACGGCGTGCGCCAGTCGAGCGTGACCGCGCCCACCAGCCCGAACACCAGCATCAGCAGCGCGACGATGAGCAGCGGCAGCGCGTAGGTGCTGTGCAGCCGGTGCTGCAGCGCCCAGTTGACCAGAATGGCCGTGAGCGCCGCCCCGCTGATGAAGGCCAGCAACGCCCCCACGGCGCTGAGCACCAGCACCATGTTGCCCAGAATGAGGTTGTCCGCCAGCATGGAGACAAAACCCGTCATGTGCGAGGTGTAGAGCCTGACCACCAGAAAGCCGCCCGCGTTCACCGCACCCGCGTTGAAGGCCAGCAGCAGGCCCAGCCGCCGGTTGCTGTCCACCGTGCGGTGCTGGCCGGTCAGGTGACGGAAACGGCGCATTTCAATAAACCATAGCGCTACGTGCCACTCGCAGCCTGTGAAACGGGCGCGGCCCAGGCCAGCGGCCCCCGTGCAAGGGCCGCCCGTCCCCCTTCCCGCAAAGCGCAGCTTTGCGAGAGAAGGGGGAAGCGGCGAAGCCGCTCAGGGGGTTGTCCTTCATATTTTTCGGCCGGGGTTGAAGATTCCGGCGGGGTCGAAGCTCTGGCGCAGCCGCTCGTGGATGGCACGCAGTGCCGGGGAAATAGGATAAAAAACGGCTGTAGCGCTTGCTTTGTCTGCGCTATGCGCTCTGAAAAGCGAAGCGCTCCCGCCCGCCTGGCGGGCCAGGTCGTGCAGCGCCTGGGCGTGGCCGGGGGCGGCCTGCACCCAGCGCAGCGCGCCGTGCCACTCGACCAGCGGCGGCGCCACACCGCCTGGCAGGGCCAGCACCGGTGTGGTGGCGGGCAGCGACAGACGCCACAGGTCCAGGCCCTGCGCCGCGCCTGCGGCGAACCAGGGCAGGGTCTGGTTGCGGCAGGCGGCCCAGTCGGCGGCCACGGTGGCGGGGTTCTGGCGCTCGCCACCCATGCTGCGGCAGGCGGCTTCGACGGCGGCCACGGCGCCGCGCAGGCGCACATAGAGTGTGTCCACGCCCGCATCGTGCACCCAGCAACTGGCGTTGAGCGGCAGCGGCTGGCCGCCCCAGGCGTGCAGCCGGCGCAGGGCTTCGGCCTGATCGCATTCAAAGCGCAGCGTGGCCTCGGCCGGGGCTACGGGCAGCACCTTGAGGCTGACCTCGGTGATCACGCCCAAGGTGCCCCAGGCGCCCGCCATGAGGCGGGAAACGTCGTACCCGGCCACGTTCTTCATCACCTGCCCGCCAAACGCCAGGTGCTCGGCCCGGCCGTTCAGGAGCTTGAGGCCCAGCACATAGTCGCGCACGGCGCCCACGCTGGCGCGGGCCGGGCCCGACAGCCCCGCCGCCACCATGCCGCCCACGGTGCTGCCCGGGCCGAAATGCGGCGGCTCGAAGGGCAGGCACTGGTGTTTCTCGGCCAGCACGGCCTCCAGTGTGGCCAGCGGCGTGCCGGCGCGAGCGGTGACCACCAGTTCGCTGGGTTCGTAGCTGACGATGCCGTGCAAGGCCCGGGTATCGAGCCGCTCCCCCTGCGGCAGCGGGCCATGAAAGTCTTTGCTGCCGCCGCCACAGATGCGCAGCGGGGCCTGGCGCGCGGCGGCTGCGCGTACCTGTTCGGTCAGGGTGAGAAGGGCGCTTTCCATAGCCTGGCATGGTAAGGGATGGTCTGCAGGGCGCCCAGCGGGGCGGGCACAGGACGTATTTTGCTCTTGATTCAATAGCTACCAGCGCTTTCTGCATAAGCGCTGCAGCCCCTTTTTTCTTAAAAAATGACGAAAAAAAGCCCGCCTTGCGGGCGGGCCATAAGAACCTTGGAGTCATCAGATCAGAGCCGCTCCTGCCGCGGTGCCACCAGACACCACGGCAGGGCGATGACATCAGCGGCTGTAGGCGGTTTCGCCGTGCGAGGTGATGTCCAGACCCTCGCGTTCTGCCTCTTCGCTGACCCGCAGACCCACCAGCACATCGGCGATCTTGTAGGCGATGAAGGCCACCACGGCAGACCAGACCATCGTGATCAGCACGCTCTTGACCTGAATCCATACCTGCGTGCCCATGGCAAAGGTGTCGGGGCTCAGGCCGCCGGTGCCGCCCAGGCTTTGTGCGGCGAACACACCGGTCAGGATGGCGCCGACGATGCCGCCCACGCCATGCACGCCGAACACGTCAAACGCGTCGTCGGCGCCCAGCATGCGCTTGAGCCCGCCCACGCCCCACACGCACAGGGGGCCGACGATCAGGCCCATGACGATGGAGCCCATGGGACCGACAAAGCCCGCGGCCGGCGTGATGCACACCAGGCCAGCCACTGCGCCCGAGGCCGCTCCCAGCATCGAAGCCTTGCCCTTGTGCAGGGATTCGGCGGCCAGCCACGACAGGGTGGCTGCGCCGGTGGCCAGAATGGTGTTGATGAAGGCCAGACCGGCCACGCCGTTGGCGGCGCCGGCCGAGCCTGCGTTGAAGCCGAACCAGCCCACCCACAGCAGCGAGGCGCCCACCATGGTCAGCGTCAGGCTGTGCGGGGTGAGCGCTTCCTTGCCGAAGCCGATGCGCTTGCCCACCATGTAGGCGCCCACCAGGCCGGCGATACCGGCGTTGATGTGCACCACGGTGCCGCCGGCAAAGTCGAGCGCGCCATCCTTGCCCAGCAGGCCACCGCCCCACACCATGTGGGCCATGGGGATATAGCTGAAGGTGAACCACAGCAGCGAGAAGATCAGCACGGCCGAGAATTTGATGCGCTCGGCAAACGAACCCACGATCAGCGCCACGGTGATGGCGGCAAAGGTGGACTGGAAGGCCACGAACACATATTCCGGGATGGTGGGCAGCAGGCCGGAGAGGGTGTCGGGGGCGATGCCCTTGAGGAACAGTTTGTCCATTCCGCCGATGAACAGCCCCTCGCCAGAGAACGCCAGGCTGTAGCCATACACGGCCCACAGCACGGTGATCAGCGCGAAGATGACAAACACCTGCACCAGCACCGACAGCATGTTCTTGGCGCGTGCCAGGCCGCCATAGAACAGGGCCAGGCCGGGGATGATCATCAGGATCACCAGCATGGTGGAGGTGAGCATCCAGGCGGTGTCGCCCGAGTCGAGCCTGGGTGCGGGCGCTTCGGCTGCCGGGGCGGCCTCGGCGGTGGTTTGCGCGGCCGGGGCAGGCGCGGGTGCGGTTGCCGCATCGGCAGGGGCCGTGGCGGGCGCAGCAGGTTCGGCCGGGGCCGCCGCAGCGGCGGGTTCGGTGGCAGCCGGTGCCTGGGCCAGGGCGAGCGGGCCGGTGGCCAGCAGACCCAGCCCCAGCAGGAGGGAGGCAAGCAGTTTTTTCATGGCAGTTTCTCGCGTTCTGTGGAAGGGGTGGCTTACAGGGCGTCCTGGCCGGTCTCGCCGGTCCGGATGCGCACCACCTGTTCGAGGGCGGAGACGAAAATCTTTCCGTCGCCGATCTTGCCGGTGCGGGCGGCGCCTTCGATGGCCTCGATGACGCGGTCCACCAGGTCATCGGAGACGGCGGCCTCGATCTTCACCTTGGGCAGGAAGTCCACCACGTACTCGGCGCCGCGGTAGAGCTCGGTGTGGCCCTTCTGGCGGCCAAAGCCTTTCACCTCGGTCACCGTGATGCCCTGCACCCCGATGTCGGAGAGGGCTTCGCGCACTTCGTCCAGCTTGAACGGCTTGATGATGGCAGTCACCATTTTCATTTTCAGTACCTCCTGATGGGGCGCCACGGGCGCCCGCTGCGGTTTAAAGGGTTTTGGTCAGCGTGACGAGCAGGCGCGACTTGTTGGCCGGACCGAAGTACGCCTTCTTGCTGGCGCCCACCACGGCGGCGCCCAGCGAGAGGCCACCGCCGAAGTCGTAGGCTGCGCCCAGGCTGTAATCCATGTAGTTGGGCACGCCCGTGTCCTTGATGTCGCTGGCAAAGCGCGTGAAGCCCACGGCCGCCTTGAGCGTGACCGAGGGCGCCACTTCGTGGGCGAACGAGAAGCCCAGATAGCCCGTGTTCGTGCCCTTGAGACCCGAGCCCGCCTTGGCACCGGCCCAGCCGAAATAGTCCTTGGAGACGGTGTGCGAGTACTTTGCCGTCAGCGGGCCCCAGGTGGCCGCACCGTACAGCTCGGTCGTGTTGCCCGAGGTGTTGCCGGGGTAGAGGTAGGTCAGCGCGCCCAGGTCCAGGTCGAACTCGCCCGCCTTGAACTTGTAGCCGCCGTACAGGTCCATCTCGACCGAGTTGCCGGTCAGCCAGTTCACGCTGGAGTTCCAGTTGCCCACGTACCAGCCGGTGTCGCCAAAGGCATAGTCGAAGCCGCCCTGCAGCGCGGGCTTGACGGCCTTGGCCTTGCTGGCGTCCTGGTCCTGGCCACGGTACTTGTAGTTCGTGGTCAGGCTCAGGTTGCCGCTCAGTTCGGCGCTGGCCATCAGGGGCATGGCGGCTGCCAGGGCAACGCCCAGGGCCTTGAGGGATACGTGGTTCATGGTTCCTCCAGTCAGAAAAAAACAAGGGATGCACCCCCTTAAGCACGGACCGTGCCACACCACGTCCATGCACCACCGCAAGGGCCTGCAGGCCAATCGCCGCTACATTTCACGGGGCGTGGGGGTGTTGCCATGCACCGCACTGGTGCAAGCCCCCGGGCCCGGGCTGGCGCAGCCCGCACACCGCACTTGTCTGGGGAGAATCACGTTCATGAGTCTTGCTTTGGTGCAAAGCCGCGCCCTGCTGGGGCTGCAGGCGCCCCCGGTCACCGTCGAAGTGCATCTGGCCAATGGCCTGCCGAGCTTCACGCTGGTGGGCCTGGCCGAGGTGGAGGTGAAAGAGGCCCGCGAGCGCGTGCGCTCGGCGCTGCAGAACGCGGGGCTGGAGTTTCCGCACAACAAGCGCATCACCGTCAACCTGGCCCCGGCCGACCTGCCCAAGGACTCGGGGCGGTTTGATCTGCCGATCGCGCTGGGCATCCTGGCGGCCAGCAGCCAGATCGACGCGGCCCGCCTGGCCGGGTACGAGTTTGCGGGGGAGCTTTCGCTCTCGGGCGAGCTGCGCCCGGTGCGCGGTGCGCTGGCCACCAGCCTGGCG
>JANJVG010000130.1 GCA_024710165.1 Burkholderiaceae bacterium | reverse complement strand
CGCGCTGGTGCCGCTGCTGGTGTCGGCAGACGCCCCCGGCAAGGAAGTGCTGCACCCCGTGGCCGTGGTGATTTTCGGCGGCCTGGTCAGCTCCACGCTGCTCGACACCTTGCTGACGCCGCTGATGTTCTGGCGCTGGGGGGAAAAGCCCCTGGAGCGACTGCTGGCGCTGCGCACTCAGGAAAAATCACAGGACAGTTTCTAACAACCCCCTCCCCAACGACAGGCGGGGTTCACGACGAAGGAGTTTCCATGAGCAAAATCCGATTCTTGACTGCGGTTGCTTTTGTGCTTGCCGCCAGTGCCACGAGCGTGCACGCACACGACGACGCCTACCTGGATACACAGCAGGCACCGCATAGCGGCCAGCTGCGCATGGCAGGCGCCTACCACCTGGAACTGGTGGTGGACAAATCAACCCCGCAGGCGGCCGACAAACCCGTGGTGGTGTATGTCACCGACCACGCGGGGCAAAAAGTCTCTACCGAGGGTGCCACCGGAAACGCCACCATCCTTGCCGCCAAGGGCAAGGCCAGCGTGGCACTGGTGCCCGACGGCGACAACCGCCTCAAAGGCACCGGGCGCTATGCCTCCACCGCCGACATGAAGGCCATCGTCAGCTTCACGGCCAATGGCCAGTCCCCGGAAACCGCGCGCTTCACCCCGCTGCTCAAAACCAAGGAGGCCCATGCAGACCACAACAAGCACTGACATTGATGATGCGCCGCGCTCATCAACGGCTCAATAATGTTTAGATAAGCCGGGGCGATTCAGGAATCGCTATAGTGATCGCGGGAACGGAGTGATCAGACCATCCATTTGGGTACCGCCTGAAAATATACTGATGTAACAGAACGATTCTGCTTCTAGAATTTGCGTGCGCAAGTTTCTGCGCGAAAGAAGGCCACCCATGAAGTCCGTCCAGAAAGATATTGACGAGCGCACCAACCTCACCGGCTCCAACAAGTTCGAGTTGCTGCTGTTCCGCCTGGGAGCCGACAACGCTCTGGGTCAGTCCGAGTTGTTCGGCATCAACGTGTTCAAGATCCGCGAGATCGTGGCCATGCCGGCCATCACCCCCATCGTGGGCGCCACGCCACACTCCCTGGGAGTGGTCAATTTGCGGGGCCAGGTGATTCCGGTGCTGGACCTGCCCTCCATCGTCGGCTGCAAGCCCAAGACGGGCCTGAACATCATGCTGGTGACCGAGTACGCGCGCACCACGCAAGCTTTTGCGGTGGAATCGGTCGAAGACATCGTTCGCCTGGACTGGAAACAGGTGCTTTCGGCCGAGAGCAGCGGCGCAGCGCACAACATGGTCACCAGCATTGCGCGGCTGGACGGCAACACCGATGGCACCCGCCTGGCCCAGGTGCTGGATGTGGAGGCAATTTTGCAGATGGTCTCGCCCTCGGAAGACCACCAGGTCGATCCACAGAAGGTGGGCCCCAAGCTCAAGCTCAAGCCCGGCACCATCATCCTGGCGGCAGACGACTCGTTCGTCGCCCGCTCGCTGATCGAGCAGGAACTGCAGGCCCTGCAGGCCCCGTTCGAGATGGTCAAGTCCGGCAAGGAAGCCTGGGACCGGCTCAATGCCCTGGCCCAGGCCGCTGCTGCTGAAGGCAAGACCATTCTGGACAAGGTCAGCCTGGTGCTGACCGACCTCGAAATGCCTGAAATGGACGGATTCACCCTGACGCGCAACATCAAGCAGGACTCCCGCTTCGAGGGCCTGCCCGTGGTGATTCACTCGTCGCTGTCGGGCTCGGCCAACGAGGACCATGTGCGCAGCGTGGGCGCCGATGCCTACGTGGCCAAGTTTGTTGCCGAAGACCTGGCACAGACCATCCGCGACGTATTGCCGCGCTGATCCAGCAGGCATGGAGGGCGCGCGCTTGCCTCTTCAGGCGTAGGCGTTCACCAGCGCGCCGCCGCGTGGCCCTCCACCAAAGGCCGATCCGCCGCGCTGCAGGCTCGATTCCAGCGATGCAAGGTCGCGGCGGCTGATGTCCGAGCGCTGGCCGGCGGCACTGGCCTGGGCCGACAGGCCATCGGCCCGCGCTTGCTCCTGGTCGGCACTGCGCTGTGCCTGTTGGGCCCGCGTTTCCAGGGCACGCGCCGTGCGCTCGGCCTGGACGGCATCGCGCCGTGCCGACATCAACTGGTATTGCGCCTTCGATGCCACGGCGCTGCTGCTGGTGATGGCTTGCATGGCCGCTCCCCCTTGTCTGCGTCAGGGCTCAGGCGCCACTGCCCGGGCCTTCTGCCCCCATATAGGCGCGGCGCAACTGGGCATTGATCTGCCCCATTTGCTCCACACTGGCCTGCTCTGCTTGCTCGGCCTGGGGCGCCGAGGCGGTCGCGCTGCCCGTGCGGGCGGTGGTGTCGGACGCGCTCCGGGCGGCGATTTCCTGTGCGCGGGGGCTCAGGGTGACGGTGGTCTGGCTGTTGGCCGGGTCGGGCGTTTCGGCCTGCAAGCTGGCATTGCGCCGGTAAGCGGCTGCATTGACTTCCGACGCTGCGCCCGACCGCGGTACCCCCGAATAGCGGCTGACCGCATCCGGGTTGCGTTGAATGGCATCCATGGACATGCTCCTGTGGTGGGACCTAAGCTCGTATCGTCAGTGAATCCTGGCCAAATGTAAAGACTCCGGTGGTCGCACATCCCCGGCGCTTTAGGCCCATAATGCTATTTTATTTATAGCTACAAACGCTTGAAGAATAAGGGCAAAAGACCGATTTGATGGATATTTTTTCTGTCTGCGCCTCAGAGGAAGGCCCGCAGGCGCTCCGGGTCGGTCTGCTGCAGGGTTTCGCGCCCCAGGGTGCACAGTGTTTCGGCGGCTGCGCGGGTGGCGATGTCGATGCCCAGGCCTGCCCGGGCGGGCCAGGGGGCATCGAGGCGCAGGTAGCGGTCTTGCAGGCGGTCTTCCATGACGGCCTGCACGTGCTGCTGCTGCACGGAGATCATGGTCAGAATCAGCCGCCCGTCGGTCAGCCAGCCCACGGCGCCGGCATCGGCCTCCACGCTGTCGGCAGGCTGGTAGCCCATGGTGGCCGTGCCCACCGACAGCATGCGCACCTTCGAGGGCTTGGCTCCCATGAACAGCTCGGCCTCATGCAGCGCCACCTGGTCGGGCGCCACGGCAAACAGGCCGCCGTCGGCGTAGAGGCGGTCGCCCACTTTCACACACGGAAAAAACGCTGGCGCTGCGCAGGTGGCCAGGGTCACATCCACCGCGCGCAGCGATTCGTCGCCCAGCGAGGCCTGGGCGTGCGGCGTCTTGAACACCTTGGTGACGCTGCGCGAGACATCCACCGCAGGCACCACCACCGCGTGCAGGGCATCACCGAGCGTGCGCTCGCCAAAATGGCGGGTCAGCTCGCGCCGCAGGGCCTCGCCGGTGTATTTGGGCCCCACCACCGAGCGCGTCAAGTCAATGATCCGCGTCACCGTGCTGCCGGGCAGGCGCCGCGACGAAAACACCTCTTTCCCGCGCTCCAGGAACAGGGCGACGATCTGCTGCATGGGCACCTCAAACGCCAGCGCCATCGCCAGCAGCCCTCCTACCGAGGTGCCTGCAATCAGATCGAAGCGCCGCGCCAGCGGCTCACCCACGCGCGCTTCCAGATCGGCCAGTACCACGGCGGCATACAGGCCCAGGTACCCACCGCCACTGAGGGACAGGATGCGGAATTCGGAAGAGGGGTTTCGGGTGGCCATGAACGCATGCAAGGAATTGTCGGGGTGTCCAGTATCGACAGGATTGCGGCCTATCGCAATGCGCACGGCTCCAGATTGAGGAGTGGAGACCCCACTCTATTGCCACGCCAGCCACCGCAGCGCGGTCCCGGCGCACCGGCCCGATCAACCCCGGGCCGCGTACTGCAGCAGCCAGTCTGCCAGCGCATCGGCCGGCATGGGCCGGGCGTAGTGGTAGCCCTGGGCTTCGTGGCAGTGGTAGAGGTTCAGGATGCTCGCCAGCTCGGCCGTCTCCACGCCCTCGGCAATCACCTTGAGCTTGAGGCTGCGCGCCATGCTGATGATGGCGCGCACGATGGCCGCGTCATCCGGGTCGCTGACGATGTCACGCACGAACGACTGGTCGATCTTGAGCTTGTCCACCGCAAAGCGCTTGAGATAGGCCAGGCTGGAATATCCGGTGCCGAAGTCGTCGATCGACAGGCACACCCCCAGCGCCTTGAAGCGCCGCACGGTCTCCAGCACCGGCTCGGCATCATCGAGCAGCAGCGATTCGGTCAGTTCAAGCTCCAGGCGCGAGGGCTCCAGGCCGGAGTCCGTGAGGGCCTGCGTGACGCTGAGCAGCAGGTTGCCGCGCCTGAACTGCACCGCCGAGAGGTTGACCGCCATGGTCAATTCCGGCAGCCCGGCCTGCTGCCAGCGCACGGCCTGGGCACAGGCTTCGCGCAGTACCCATTCACCGATCGGCACGATCAGCCCGCTTTCTTCGGCGGCCGCAATGAAGCGCCCCGGCAGCAACAGCTCGTGCGGCCCGCGTTGCCAGCGCAGCAAGGCCTCCACCCCCACCACGCGTCCGCTGGTCAGTTCGATCTGCGGCTGGTAGTGCAGCACGAATTCTTTCTGGTCCAGCGCCCAGTGCAGCGCCGTGCGCAGCTTGAGCTGCTCCAGCGCCTGCGCATTCATCTCGGCGGTGTAGAAGCGGTAGGTGTTGCGGCCGGCGGCCTTGGCCTGGTACATCGCCGTGTCGGCACGCTGCAGCAGGGTGTCAAAGTCCTGCCCGTCGTCCGGCCACACCGCAACGCCCATCGACAGGGTGGCAGCCAGTTCGTGCCCCTCGATGGGAAACGGGGCAGACAGTGCCTGTACCACCGCAGTGGCCACCGTGCTCACGCGGTCGAGGTCGTGCACATCGGTCAGGGCGATGAGGAATTCGTCGCCCCCCTGGCGACTGATGGTGTCGGTATCGCGTACGCACTGGCGCAGGCGCAGGGCCACCTGCTGCAGGAGTCGGTCACCCACCGGGTGGCCGAGGGTGTCGTTGATGTTCTTGAAATGGTCCAGGTCGACAAACAGCAGCGCCACTTTGCCGCCACTGCGCTCAGACCAGGCCGTGGCCAGCGCAAACCGGTCGCGGAACAGCACGCGATTGGGCAGGCTGGTAAGCGGGTCATGGTGCGCCAGAAAATCAATGCGCGCCTCATTGGCCTTGCGCTCGGTGATGTCCTGGATGTAGGCCAGCACCAGGGGTTCCGGGCCAATGTCGATCAGCTCGGCCGACAGGCTCACCTGCCGGATTTCCCCCGACTTGCAGCGCCACTGCGACTCGAAATCGAGCACCGTGCCATGGCGGTGAAGTTCATCCAGCCAGGCCCGGCGCGAATCGATGTCCACCCACAGGGCGACCTCCAGGGTGGTCTTGCCGATCAGGTCGCAGCGGCTCCAGCCAAAGTATTTTTCATATTTGTCGTTCACCTCCAGGAACAGGCCGTTGGAGGTCTGGGCAATCGATGCGGCCAGGGGGCTGGCCCGGAAGGCGACCTGAAAGCGCTCCTCGGTCTGGCGCAGCACGGTGATGTCCTGGATAGCCCCCGACACGCTGATCGCCTCCCCCCGGGGGTCGCGCCGGACATGGCCGGTGACGCGGCCCACACGCGCCTGGCCATCCACACGGTGGAAGTGGTATTCGGCCTCGAAGTCGGCGCCCTGCTGCAGCGCAGCATTCACCATCGCCTTCACCCGGGGAAGGTCTCTGGGATCGATATGGCTGTCGTGCAGTTCTGGTGTGGGCACCACGCTGCCGGGCTCGTAGCCATAGCAGGCAAAGGTTTCATCGCTCCAGCGCAGTTCCCCCGTGGCAATCCACCATTCCCAGTGGCCCACCTGCGCCAGCTGCGCGGCCTCCTGCAGGCGCCGCTTGCTCTCCCGGGCCTCGGTGATGTCATGAAAAATCTCGAACTTGCTGACCGTGCCATCCGGGTTGTGGAAGGGCATGTCGAACAGGTCGAAGCTGCGCCCCCGGGGCGACGTCCACTCCCAGCGCACGGTCTGGCCGGCAAACACTTCCTTGTTCTTGCACCAGTCGCAGCGCGAGGGCCGGCGATGAAAGTAATCAAAGCACTTGCGCCCCTGGACCGGCCCGAACTCGCGCTCGAGCACCGGGTTGAGGTATTCGATGTCGAAGTCCTGGTTGACGATGTACACCCCGTCGGGCAGGGCATCCAGAATGCCCTTGAGCCGCGTGCGGTCGGCAGCCAGCTGCTCGGCCAGCGACTGCATGCGCTTGATTTCACTGATATCGGTCCAGGTCAGCACCACCCCGCCGTCCAGATCGCCTTGCGCCGTGAACGGCAGCATGCGCTGGTACACCCAGCGCCCGCCCGGCAGCGGTATCTCGTGCTCGATGCGCTGCTTCTCGGTGGCGCAGCGCTGCAGGTCGGCCAGAAAGGCTGACTGCGGCCCCAGCCGGTAACTGATATCGCCCACCGGGCGGCCCAGGTCGCTGGAGCGCAGTGCCAGAAACTCCCCCACCGCCGGGCTGAAACGCCGCAAGCGCAGTGCCGCATCCAGAAAGACGATACCGATGTCGGTGCTGTCGAGCAAGTGGTCGTAATCACGGTTGAGCGCGGCCAGCTCGGCGTTCTTGGCCTCGAGCTCGTGGTTGAGCACGTACAAGTCCTCGTTGACCGACTTGAGCTCCTCGTTGGTGCTTTGCAGCTCCTCGTTCGAGGCGGTCAGCTCTTCGTTGCCCAGGTCCAGGCGCTCGTGGCTGGCCTGCAGTTCCAGCACCATCTCCTGCAGGCGCTCGCGCGTGGCCAGGAGCTCGGCTTCCAGCATCTCGGGCGGTTGTCCGGCCACATCGGGCAGCTGCAGCGCAGTTTGCAGCGGCACCACCCGGGCGCCCAGCGTGGGCTGCTCGATGCTGCGCGCCAGCGCAGCTGCCTGCTTGCGAAACAGCTTATGCGAGCAATCCATGGGCGTGAAGGCCTGGGCATCCAGTGCCCCCACCGTCTCGCTTGCGCCCAGCAGCAGCACACCCTGCGGCTTGAGGGCGAAGTGCAGCTGTGACAGCGCCTTGATCTGCGCCTTGGGCTTGAGGTAGATCAGCAGGTTGCGGCACACGGCCAGGTCGATGCGCGTGAACGGCGGGTCGCTCAGCAGGTTGTGACGGGCAAACACCACATGGCGGCGCAAGGTGGTGTCCACCCGCACGCGCCTCTCGGGGTCGCGCAAAAAATAGCGCCGCAGCAGCGCCTCGGGCACCGCGGCAACGGCCTCCCGGCTGTACTGCCCGCGCGATGCCTGTTCCAGCACATCGCCTGCCATGTCGGTGGCAAACACCTTGACGTTGCCGTGAAAACCCATGCGCCCGGCCACATCAAGGGCCAGCATGGCCAGCCCGTAGGCCTCTTCGCCGGTGGAGCAGCCGGCCGACCAGATGCGCAGATCGTCACCCGGGTCGCGGCCCCGCAGCAGATCGGGCAGCACCACGTCGGCCAGCTGCGCAAACACCGCCGCATCGCGGAAGAACTCGGTGACATGGATCAGCAGGTCACTCGCCAGCGCATTGCGCTGCGTCTCATCGTCGCCCAGCTGGCGCAGGTAGGCTGCGCCGTCGGCGGCCTCGCACTGCGCCATACGGTGAAGCACCCGGCGCGACAGCGTGCTGGTCTTGTACCCGGAAAAATCGAGTGCGCAGCGCCGTCGCAGCAAATCCAGAATGGCGGGCAGCTCGGGCAAAGGCTCGCCCCCTGCCCCTTCGCTCCATTGGCTGGCATCTCCCGGATCGTGAACGGCTTGCTGCATGGAGGCCGATTATCGGGGCACCGCAGCGCCCGTACACTGCGCGCGTGCGACCCGCCGGACTCACGCCATGCAACCGCCCGGCGCGCACCCATCCGAACCCGATTTCAACCCGAGGAATCCACGATGAAGATCGCCATCATGGGCGCAGGTGCCGTGGGCTGCTACTACGGCGGCATGCTGGCACGCGCCGGCCATGCAGTGGTGCTGGTGGCCCGCCCGGCCCATGTCGAAGCCATCCGCCAGAACGGCCTGCTGCTCGACACCCTGACCTTGCGCGAACACGTGCGCCTGCAGGCCGACACCGAAGCGAGTGCCGTGCAGGGTGCCGGGTGCGTGCTGTTCTGCGTCAAATCCACCGACACCGAAAGCGCCGGCCGGGCGATGGCCCCGCACCTGCAGGAGGGCGCGACGGTGCTGAGCCTGCAGAACGGCGTGGACAACGCCGAACGGCTGCAGCAGCTGCTGGGCCGCCCGGTGCTGCCCGCCGTGGTGTATGTGGCCGCCGGCATGGCGGGGCCGGGCCATGTGCGCCACCATGGCCGGGGCGAGCTGGTGATTGCGCCCTCACCCGCCAGCGGCGACATCGCCCGCAGCTTTGCAGCCGCCGGTATTCCGGTGGACATCTCGGACAACGTGGCCGGTGCCCTGTGGGCCAAGCTGGTGCTCAACTGCGTGTACAACCCGATCTCGGCCATCACGCAGCTGCCCTACGGCGAGATTGTCAACAGCCCGGGCCTGGACGTGCCACGCATGATGGACGACATCGTGCACGAATGCATGGCCGTGGCCCGCGCCTGCGGCGTGCAGCTGCCCGAGGGCACGGCCGAGGCCGTGCTGCCGCTGGCGCGCAGCATGGCGACGCAGGTGTCGTCCACCGCGCAGGACCTGGCGCGCGGCCACCGCAGCGAGATCGATCACCTGAACGGCTATGTGGTGCGCCGGGGCGAGGCGCTGGGCATTCCCACGCCCGCCAACCGACTGCTGCACACCCTGGTGCGGCTGCTCGAAAAGCGCCTGCCCGCGCCGCCCCACCACCCATGACCCGGCCTGCCTTCTGGGCACTGCTGCTGTGCGTGGCCGTGCTCTCGCTGATGCCCACCGGCTATCTGCCGCCCCAGGTGTTCAGCCTGTGGGACAAGGCGCAACATGCACTGGCCTTTGCGGCCCTGGCTGGGCTGGGCCTGCGCGCCTACCCGCGCCACCGCTGGCAGGTGGCCGCCGGTCTGCTGGTGTTCGGTGCCGGTATCGAACTGGCCCAGGCCGCCACCGGCTGGCGCCATGGCGAATGGGCCGACTGGCTGGCCGACGCGGTGGGCCTTGCGGCCGGTGCAACGCTGGCCCACCACCTGCTGCGCAAGGCAAGTTGACCCCTTTTTTTACTCCTTTTTCAATAGCTGCTAGCGATTGACTGACAAGGGCAAGAGGGCTAGTTCACTTAAATGTCCATAAGACTCCGGCCCCGACCGCCAGCCCGCACCCCCGCCTTCTCCCTGTGGGAGAGAGGGCCCATCGGCACCCCTGCCGCCCGCGCCAGCAGCACCGAAGATAGGCCTAATCGGAAGTCTATTTCGCCATCGGCCGGGTGCGGCGCTCGCGCCACAGCTGCGCCACCCCGTCGGCCACCAGCACCGCCACGGCGGCAAACACCAGCCCGTACAGGGGCTGCTGGCCGGGTGCAATGCTCTCGCCCAGCAGCCATGCCACCAGTACCAGCAGCACGGGCTCGACATAGGTCAGCAGGCCGAACAGCCCCATCGGCAGCAGGCGGCTGGCCGCCATGTACAGCGCCAGCGCCACGGCGCTGACTACCCCCAGCAGAGGCACCAGCACCCACAACTTGGCGTGCCCGGCCACCAGCGGCAAGCTCGAGGGCTCGCGCAGCACAAACCACAAGGCCACGGGCAGCATCAGGGTCATGTCGAGCCAATGGCCTGCAAGCTGCTCGGTGCGCAGCCGGCGGCGCAGCGCAAAGTAGACGGGGTAGCCCAGGGCCACGAGCGCGGTCTCCCACGACACGCCACCCGCGCGCACCAGCTCGAACCCCACCCCCACCAGCGCCAGCCCGGCCGCCCAGCGGTGCGCGGTGGAGAGCCGCTCGCGGTACAGCACCCACCCGGCCAGCACCATCACCAGCGGCAGCAGAAAGTAGCCCAGCGACACGGGCAGCGCCCGCCCGTGCAGCGGCGCCCACATGAACAGCCACAGCTGCACGCCCAGCATGGCGCTGCTCAGCAGCAGGGCCGGTGCCAGCGCCGGGCGGGCACGCACCCGCTGCCACAGCGCCCGCACCTGGGCTCCTTCGCCGCGCCACAGCAGCAGCGCGGTGGTGAACGGAAGCGTGCACAGCACGCGCCAGCCAAAAATTTCCTCGCCGCCCAGCGGCGCGAGAAAAGGCGAGAGGTAGTAGATGGCGCCAAACAGCACCGAGGCGAGAACGGAAGCAACAATGCCCTTGAACACAGCGGACTGGCTTTCAGAAAACCGGCATTGTCGGTGAAGCGCGGCC
>JANJVG010000110.1 GCA_024710165.1 Burkholderiaceae bacterium | reverse complement strand
ATTCCGCGTAATGGATTCATTGACCTGAATCAAGGTCAAACCCTTGCGCTATCCTATGCTTCCTACCAATCGCAACCAGCCATGAGGAGCAGAACCCTATGTACAAACGCATCCTGATCGCCACCGACGGGTCCCCCCTGTCGGAAACAGCCGTGGAAACCGGCCTTTCACTGGCAGGACTGACGGGCGCATCGGTGATTGCACTCAAGGTGGTACCGCGTTATCCGCGCAGCTATTTCGATGGCGGCCTGCCCGTGGATGCCGCCGAAGTCAAGCGCATCGAGAAGCAGTGGAGCGACGCAGCCCAGGAGCTGGTCAACAAGGTCAAGCTGCGCGGCTCGAACGAGGGCGTGAGCGTCAAGGCCGTGGTGGCGAAGTCCGACCTGGTGGCCGAGGCCGTGATCGCTGCCGCCAAGAAGCACAATTGCGACCTGATCGTCATGGCATCGCACGGCCGCAAGGGCCTCAAGCGCCTGCTGCTGGGCAGCGAGACGCAGCACGTGCTGACGCACTCGCACATTCCGGTGCTGGTGCTGCGTTGAGCACCTGATCGGCTTGCAAGGCTTGCCTGGCAAGCGTTTGCAGCTATCGTTCAAGAAGCAAGAAGGCGACCTCGGTCGCCTTCTTGCTTGATGGTGCACGCGCCCCGGCTCAGGCGAACAGGCCCTTGTGCTGTTCACGCAGCAGGTTCTTCTGCACCTTGCCCATGGTGTTGCGCGGCAGCTCCGCCGCCACGAAGCATCGCTTGGGAATCTTGAAGTTGGCCAGCTGCGACTTGAGCTGCGCGATGATCGCCTCGCCGTCGAGTTGTGCGCCCGGCCGGGCAATGACCACCGCCACGCCCACCTCGCCAAAATCGGGGTGCGGCACGCCTACCAGCGCGCTCTCCATCACGCCGGGCAGTTCGTTGATGGTGGCCTCCACCTCGGCCGGATAGACGTTGTAGCCGCCGCTGATGATCAGGTCCTTGCTGCGGCCGACGATGCGCACGTAGCCACGCTCGTCCACCAGCCCCACATCGCCGGTCTTGAACCAGCCGTCCAGGGTGAATTCCTCGGCCGTCTTCTCGGGCATGCGCCAGTAGCCCTTAAACACGTTGGCGCCGCGCACCTGGATGTGGCCGGTCTCGCCCACAGCCAGCCCCTGGCCGTCGTCCCCCACCACGCGCAGGCCCACGCCGGGCAGCGGGAAACCCACGGTGCCGCCGCGCCGCTCGTCCTGGCCGCCGTGGCGCGCATCGGCTGCGTAGGGGTTGGAGGTGAGCATGATGGTTTCGCTCATGCCGTAGCGCTCCAGGATGGTGTGGCCCGTGCGCTTCTGCCAGTCGCGGAAGGTCTCGATCAGCAGCGGCGCCGAGCCCGAGATGAACAGGCGCATGTGGCTGGCCGCCGCCCGCGTGAGCGAGGGCTCACCCAGCATGCGCACGTACAGCGTGGGCACGCCCATGAACACGGTGGCACGCGGCAGCGCGGCGATGACGGCCCTGGGGTCGAACTTCGCCAGCCAGAGCATCTTGCTGCCGCCCAGCAGCGCCGCGTGGATGGCGACGAACAACCCGTGCACATGGAAGATGGGCAGCGCGTGGATCAGCACGTCGCCCTGGCGCCAGCCCCAGTAGTCATTCAGCATCACCGCGTTGGACAGCAGGTTGCCGTGCGTCAGCATCGCCCCCTTGCTGCGGCCCGTGGTGCCGCTCGTGTAGAGGATGGCGGCCAGGTCGTCCGGGCCCTTGCGCGCCACCTCGTGCGTGTCGGCATGGTGCGCGGCGCGCTCCAGCAGGCTGCCGTCGCGGTTCTCGCCCAGCGTGAACACATGGCGCGTGCCGGCCGTGAAGGCGATTTTCGACACCCAGCCGAAATTGCCCGGCGTGCACACCACCACGGCGGGCTCGGCGTTGCCGATGAAGTATTCGATTTCGGCGCTTTGGTAGGCCGTGTTGAGCGGCAAGAAGACATAGCCCGCGCGCAGCGTGGCCAGGTACAGCAGCATCGCCTCGACCGATTTTTCCACCTGCACCGCCACGCGGCTGCCCTCGGGCAGACCGAGCGAGGCCAGCAGGTTGGCGATGCGGCTGCTGGCGCGGTCGATGTCGCGCCAGGTGTAGTACAGCGGCGTGCCATCGGGCGCCGTGGTCTCGATGGCGGTGGCGTCCAGATCGGCGGGAAAGGCCGCGCGCAGGGCGGCGAACAGGCTGTCGTTGCGGGGTGCGTTCATGGCAAGGTCAGAAGGCAGGGGGGCGTTTGGCGAGAAAGGCGTGGATGCCCTCGCGGTGCTCGGCGCTGTCGGCGTAGGCGTAGGGGTCGGCGGCGCCATTCACTATGCTTTCGATAGCTGATGGCGCAAGCCCATCAATCGCTTGAGGCACTTTCAATGCCCGAAGCATCTGTTTGTTCAGGCGTGCCGCCTGCGGCGCAAGGCCAGCCACGCGCTGGGCGGTCCCCAGGGCCTCGGCATCCAGGCGCTCGTCGGGCACCACGCGGCTGAGGAAGCCGCGCGCCAGCATGTCGGGCGCGGCGAAGGTGGCGGCTTCGAGCAGCATCTGGCGCGCCGTCAGTTCGCCCACGGCGCCCGCCACCAACTGCGCCTCGCGCGGCGCCATGGGGAAGCCCAGACGCGCAATGGGCGCACCAAAGCGCGCGCCCGTGGCGGCGATGCGGATGTCGCAGCAACTGGCAATCTCCACGCCCGCGCCCATGCAGGCGCCGTCGATGCGCGCGACGATGGGCACGTCGCAATCGAGCATGGCCGAGAGGCCGCCCCAGACGTCGTTTTCATGGAAGTCGCGCAATTGCGCCGCATCGAACCGGAAGGCCGGGTATTCGGAGATGTCGCCGCCCGCGCAGAACGCGCCATCCGCGCCTTCGATCAGCACACAGCGCGCTTCCGCACTGCGTTGGATGCTCTCGAAAACAGAGCGCAACTGGCGCCACATGGCGCGCGACATGGCGTTGAGCCGCCCGGTGTGGCGCAGCGTGACCACCACCACACCGGCCGCGCCGGCTTCTCCGGCGGCCGGGGCCGCCACCACTTCTGCTGTCATGTTCATGGATTCCTTCATGGCCCCGCCGCCCTCAGCGTGCGGCGAGCAGGCCTTCGATGTCGCGCGACACCGCCACCTGGCCTTGGGCCAGCTGGCTGCGGTGCCTGTCGATGCGTTTGAGATCGTACAAGTAGTTCACCATCAGCCCGTAGGACTGCTTGTGCCCCTTGGCAGACGGATCGCCCGCCCAGTTGAGCCGCTCCACGCGCGCGCCGTTGCCCAGGTGAAAGCGCGCCACCGGGTCCACGGGCTTGCCGTCCACCAGTTCGCGCGCCAGGTAGTGCGCGGCGCACTGCAGCAGCATCTGGCGCACCGGCGAGCGCTCGTCCAGGCCCTGAGCCTTGTCAAAAGCGGCCAGCAGGTGCGATGCCTGCGGCGGCTCGAAACCTACCGCCCGGCCCAGCTCGGCACGTCGGCGCTCATCCAGGCGCTCCAGCATGGCACCGGCATGCTTGCCCAGCCAGGCCCGCAGGCCCGGTATGGGCGAGAGCGTGGCGAAGGTGCGCAGACGCGGAAACTCCTGCTGCAGTGTCTCCACCACATGCTTGATGAGCGAGTCGCCAAAGCTCACGCCGCGCAGGCCCGTCTGGGTGTTGCTGATCGAATAGAAGATGGCGGTGGAGGCCTTGGTGATGTCGCACAGCGCGGCCGTCTCGTCGAGCAGCGGCGTGATGCTGTCGGAGATGCGGTCCACCAGCGCCACCTCGACGAAGATCAGCGGCTCATTGGGCAGGCGCGGGTGGAAGAAGCCGTAGCAGCGGCGGTCGCTGTCCAGGCGGTTCTTCAGGTCGGCCCAGCTGCGGATGTCGTGCACGGCCTCGTACTGGATGAGCTTTTCCAGCAGCGAGGCCGGCGAATCCCACGACAGGCAGCGCAGCTCCAGAAAGGCCACGTCAAACCAGGTGGAGAACAGATGTTCCAGCTCGGCGTCCAGCGCCAACAGCCGCTTGTCGCCCTTGATCTCGCGCAGCAGCTCGGCGCGCAGGTCCACCAGGAAGCGCATGCCCTGCGGGAATACCGCGAAGCGCTGCAACAGGCGCGTGCGCGGCGACACCATCGCGCGGCGCAGGTGGATCTCGGCCTGGCCCTCTTCTTCGGTGCCTGCGGCCGCCTCGTAGCGCACGCGCGCCGACTTGAATCGCGTCGCATCGGGCGCGAACTGCTCGCTCATGAGCAGCCACATGTCGCGCCGCTCGCCCGGCTCGGCCTGCGCATACCACTGCGCAACGGCCTGCGCACGGGCGCCGCCCTCAACCTCGCTCACGCGCGGGGCGACCACCTCCTGCAGGTCGGCCAGCAGGCGGCGCAGGGCACGCGGCGTCAGCGCCTCCTCGCCGCGCCGCAGGGTGGCCTGCAGGCGCTCGTGCGTGCTGCGCGCGGCCTCGGGCTTGGGTGCTTGCGCGGGGGGTGGGGCGTTGTCGGCGGGACGGGTGCCACGCAGGCGCGAAACACTGCGGGCGATCCATTCGGGTGCGGTGGCCATGGGCTCCATCAAGTCATAGGGTGGACACACCGATTGTGTACCACAGCCAAAGCAAAGCGCCGGCATGGCCTGGGCCATCCGGCGCTCGCGCAGGTCAATGTTCAGCCCGGTTCCAGCGGCGGCAGACCCAGGTTCTTGCGCACATTGCTGTTGATGATGCGCAACTCGGCCAGGCTGCTCTCGATGTGGGCGAGCTTTTGCTCCAGCTCGGCGATGGCGTTGTCGGTGCGCTGCAGAACGTAGCGCAACTGCTGCTCGCGGCCCTCGCCGGCCTGGCCGTACATGTCGAGGTACTGCTTGATCTCGGCCAGTGACGAACCGATGGCCTTGGCGCGCAGGATCAGCGCCAGCCGGGCGCGGTCGCGGCGGCTGTAAACGCGCGTGCCGTTGATGCGGCGCGGGCTGAGCAGCCCTTTGTCTTCATAAAAACGCAGGGTGCGCGGCGTGACGTCGAAGGCGTTGCACAGCTCGGTCACGCCGAACAGTTCCGAATTCTTGTCGTCGGAATAGTGATCGGCCAGCACCTGACGTGCGGCCGCCGTGGTGGCGGCCTGCCGGTCGGCGGAAGCCGCTGTGGGGCCGGCCATCACCGTCACACCACCCGTTGCAGCTTCATGGCAACGCTCATGTCGCCGCTGACCTTGAACTTGCCGCCCATGAAACCGGTGACGGGGTCGAGCTTGCCGGTCAGCAGGTTGTTCAGGTTTTCCAGCGTGATGGCGACGGTGCAGTCGGCGTCACGGTCGTTGTTGTCCACGGCGTTGGGTGCAGACACGCCGTCGATCAGGATCTGGCCGTCATCGCCGCAATCGAACTTCAGCACGGCGTTCAGGCCGCTGTTGTCGCCCACTTTGGTGCGGATGGCTTCGGTGCATTCCTGGATGTTCATGGTGTTCCTTGAAGGGGTAGTGAAAGTACGACGTGCATCATAAGACAAATCCATTCCGCATACCCAAGGGAAAATACCTAATAGAAAGCATGTTGACGTTAACGTCATGTTGAAATCTAATGCGTTACCCATGCAGATTCAACCTTCCATGAACCAGCCCAACACCACTCCACAGAGCGCGGCCCACCCGCACGGCCGCTACCACAGCGTCTTCCGGGAAGGCCTGTTCAGCGGTCGCACCTTCTGGGTGACCGGCGGCGGCAGCGGCATTGGCCGTTGTGTAGCCCACGAACTGGCCTCGCTCGGCGCGCGTGTCATCATCAGCGGCCGCACCCAGGAAAAGCTCGATCGCGTGGCGCAGGAAATCCGCGAAGACGGCGGCCTGTGCGAAACCATCGCCTTTGACATCCGCGACGAGGAAGCCGTCAAGACCGCCGTGGCCGCCATGGTCCAGCAGGTGGGCACCATCACCGGCCTGGTCAACAACGCGGGCGGGCAGTTCCCCGCACCACTGCAGGCCATCAGCAAGCGCGGCTTCGAGGCCGTGGTGAGCAACAACCTCACGGGCGGCTTTTTGATGATGCGCGAGGTGTTTCTGCAGAGCATGCAGGAGCACGGCGGCTCGATAGTCAACATGACGGCGGACTTCCGCAACGGCATGCCCGGCATGGGCCACTCGGGCGCGGCGCGCGCGGGCATGAGCAACCTGACCATGAGCGCCGCCTTCGAATGGGCCAGCAGCGGCGTGCGCGTGAACGCCGTCGCACCCGGCTGGGTGGCCTCGTCGGGCATGGACAGCTACGGCGGCGCAGTCAAGGCGCTGATCCCCAAGCTGCGCGAGCATGTGCCGCTGCGCCGCCTGGCCACCGAGGCCGAAATCAGCGCAGCCATCGTCTTCCTGCTCTGCCCCGGCGCGGCCTTCATCACCGGCATCACGGTGCAGATCGACGGCGCGGCCTCGCTCGGCGCACCGCTCTTTCCCATCATGGAACACCAGCGCTCGCAGGCCTTTGAAGGCTTCCACCGCGCCCAGACCCCGGAGGCCCTCAAGCCATGACCGCCATCCGTTCACTGATCGACACGCGCAGCGATGCGTTCCGCCGCAACTCCGAGCGCATGGCCGAGCGCCTGGCGCAGGTGCAGGCGCTGCAGGGCAAGGTGGTGACCGAGTCCGAATCCAAACGCGACAAGTTCGAGAAAAAAGGCCAGTTGCTGCCGCGTGAGCGCGTGGCGCGCCTGCTCGACCGGGGCAGCAGCTTTCTGGAACTCAGCGCCCTGGCGGGCCTGGGCATGCACGACGACGACGGCAAGAAGTCGGTGCTCGGCGGTGGCTCCATCGTCGGCATTGGCCAGGTGGCGGGCAAGCGCGTGCTCATTTCCGCCAGCGACAGCGGCGTCAAGGGCGGCACCGTGGCGCCCATGGGCCTGAAAAAAGGCCTGCGCGCGCAGGCCATCGCGTTGCAGAACAAGCTGCCGCTGATTGCGCTGGTCGAATCGGGCGGTGCCAACCTGATGTACCAGGCCGATATTTTTGTGGACGGCGGGCGCAGTTTTGCCAACCAGGCGCGCCTGTCGGCCGCGGGCATTCCGCAGATCGCCGTGGTGCACGGTTCATCCACGGCGGGCGGGGCCTACCTGCCCGGCCTGTCGGACTACGTGGTGCTGGTGAAGGACCGCTCCAGCATCTACCTGGCCGGCCCGCCCCTGGTGAAGGCCGCCATCGGCGAGGACACCACCGACGACGAACTCGGCGGCAGCGACCTGCACGCCCGCGTGACCGGCCTGGGCGAGTACCTGGCCGAGAACGACGCGCATGCCATCGCCATCGCCCGCGACCTGCTGGACCACCTGCCCTGGGACGAGGCTGGCGGGCCCGAGGGCAGCGTGCGCGCGCCGCTGTACGACGCGGAAGAACTGCTGGGCATCGTCCCGGCCGACGAGCGCGAGCCCTACGACGCGCGCGAGATCATCGCGCGCATCGTCGATGGCTCGCACTTCCTCGAATTCAAGGCCGCGTTCGACAGCGACACGGTGTGCGGCCATGCGCGCATCGACGGCCACCGCGTCGGCATCATCGCCAACAACGGTCCGATCCAGCCCACCGGCTCGGCAAAGGCGGCGCAATTCATCCAGCTGTGCGACCAGAGCGGCACGCCGCTGGTCTTTTTGCAAAACACCACGGGCTACATGGTGGGTACGGCGGCCGAGCGCGCCGGCGCCATCAAGCACGGCAGCAAGATGATCCAGGCCGTGGCCAACGCGCGCGTGCCCAAGTTCACCATCGTGGTGGGCGGCTCGTTCGGCGCGGGCAACTACGGCATGTGCGGGCGCGGCTTCGACCCGGACTTCATCTTCACCTGGCCGAGCGCACGCACCGCCGTGATGGGTGGTGCCCAGGCCGCCATGGTCATGGAGATGATCAGCCGTGGCAAGCTCGAGCGCGCCGGTGTGCCGCTCAATGAGCAGGCCGAGGCCGGCATCAAGGCCATGAGCGACCAGCTCAAACGCAGGCTCGACGCCGAATCCGATGTGCTGTTCGGCACCGCGCGTCTGTGGGACGACGGAATCATCGACCCGCGCCAGACGCGCAGCGTGCTGGCGCAATGCCTGGCCATGGCACGCGACGCACGCCAGCGCGTGCTGCACCCCAACACCTTCGGCGTGGCACGCATGTAAGCGCCATCCACCATCCCTCTTCACCCGGAGCACCCACCATGCAATTCACCCCCGAGCACGAGCAGATCAGCGACACCGTACGCAAGTTCGTCGCCAACGAGATCAACCCCTTCACGGCCGAATGGGAAAAGGCCGGCATCTTCCCTGCCCACCAGCTCTTCAAGAAGATGGGCGACCTGGGCCTGCTGGGCATCAAGTACCCCACCGAATTTGGCGGCATGGGGCTGGACTTCAGCTACTCCATGGTCATGGCCGAGGCGCTGGGCGACTGCAACGTGGGCGGCGTGCCCATGGCGATTGGCGTGCAGACGGACATGTGCACCCCGGCGCTGGCGCGCTTTGGCAGCGACGAGCTGCGCCGTGAATTCCTCGCACCTTCCATCGCGGGCGACCTGGTGGGCTGCATCGGCGTGAGCGAGGTCACCGGCGGCTCGGACGTGGCCGCGCTCAAGACCACGGCCAAGAAAGACGGCGGCGATTACGTCATCAACGGCTCCAAGATGTGGATCACCAACGGCATGCAGGCCGACTGGTGCTGCCTGCTGGCCAACACCAGCGAGGGGCCGGTGCACTCGAACAAGTCGCTCATCATGGTGCCGCTCGATGCCCCCGGCGTGACGCGCCAGAAGATCGAGAAGATCGGCATGCATTCGAGCGACACGGCGCAGCTCTTCTTCGACAACGTGCGCGTGCCCCAGCGCAACCTCATCGGCCAGGAGGGCGCGGGCTTCATGTTCCAGATGCTGCAGTTCCAGGAAGAGCGCCTGTATGGCGCGGCCAGCAGCCTCCAGTCGCTGGACAACCTGATCGACCAGACCATCGAATACACGCGCCAACGCCACACCTTCGGCCAGCCCCTCCTGAACAACCAGGTGGTGCACTTCCGCCTGGCGGAGCTGCGCACCGAGGTCGAAGCCCTGCGCGCCCTCACCTACCGCGCCGTGGAGTCGTACGTGGCGGGCAAGGACGTGACCAAGCTCGCCTCCATGGCCAAGCTCAAGGCGGGGCGCCTGTCGCGCGAGGTGGCCGACTCCTGCCTGCAGTACTGGGGTGGCATGGGCTTCACGGCCGACAACCCCATCAGCCAGGCCTACCGCGACAGCCGCCTGATCTCCATCGGCGGTGGTGCCGACGAAATCATGCTCGGCATCATCTGCAAGCTCGAAGGCACCCTCCCCGGCAAGAGGAAATGAACACCCCCCTGAGCGGCTGCGCCGCTTCCCCCCGCTCTCGCATCGCTGCGCGATGCGGGCAGGGGGACGCTCCCAGCGCGGCGGGGCGGCCCTTGCGCGGGAGCCCTGGCCTGGGCCGCGCCCATTCACACGCTGCGTGCGAGACAAAGCGCGATGCCATCATCAACAACAAGCAACAAATGCTATGACTTTTATAGCTATTAGCGCCGTGAATACGGGCCCCGTGCTCGAAATCACCTTGAACCGCCCCGACGTGCGCAACGCCATGTCGCTGGCCATGGTGGAAGAGCTGCGCCAGGCCCTGGCGCAGGCCGAAGCCAGCGTGGGCGGCGCCCACCCCACCCGCGTGGTGGTGCTGCGCGGCGCGGGCGGGCATTTCTGCGCCGGGGGCGACCTCAAGGACATGGCCATGGCCCGCATGCGCGCCATGGAGGCCCCGGCAGGCACCGACCCCATTGCCGAAGTCAACGCCGCCTTCGGCCGGATGTGTGCCGCCTTTGCCGACACGCCGCTGGCCGTGGTGGCGGTGCTGGAAGGCACGGTGATGGGCGGCGGCTTGGGCCTGGCCTGCGTGGCCGACGTGGCCATCGCCACCGAGACGGCGAGCTTCCGCCTGCCCGAAACCTCGCTGGGCGTGGTGCCCGCGCAGATCGCACCCTTCCTGGTCGAGCGCCTGGGCTACTCGCAGGCCAAGCGCCTGGCGGTGACCGGCGGCAAGCTCGATGCGGCGCAGGCGCTGACCATTGGCCTGGTGCACCAGCAGGTGGCCACTGCAGAGGTGGACGCCGCGCTGCAGGCCGTGCTGGCCGACATCCTGGCCTGCGCGCCTGGCGCCCTGGCCGCCACCAAGGCGCTGATGGCCAAGGCACGCTGGAACGCCCCCGCCGCGCTGGTCGATGAGGCCGCCGCCATCTTCTCGCGCGCTGCCCAGGGCCCCGAGGGGCAAGAAGGCACCGGCGCATTCCTGCAGAAACGCAAACCGAACTGGGTTCCGGCATGAGCTTTTTCAAAATCCTGATCGCCAATCGCGGAGACCAGCCGCGCAGCGGCGCAGCGGCAAAGCCACATCGCGTGGTGCGCGCAGCGCACGCAGGCGATTTCTCCGCGAAAAGGGCACAGCATGTTTAACAAGATACTGATCGCCAATCGCGGAGAAATCGCCTGCCGCGTGATCCGCACCGCCCGCGCACTGGGCTACCGCACGGTGGCCGTGTACAGCGACGCCGACCGCGATGCTCCCCATGTGGCGCTGGCCGACGAGGCTGTGCACATCGGCCCTGCACCGGCGGCCGAGTCCTACCTGAAGTTCGACGCCATCCTGGGCGCCTGCAAGGCCACGGGCGCAGATGCGCTGCACCCCGGCTACGGCTTCCTCAGCGAGAACGCTGCCTTTGCCCAGGCCTGTGAGGATGCGGGCGTGGTCTTCATCGGCCCGCCCGCCAGCGCCATCACCGCCATGGGCGACAAGGCCCTGGCCAAGCAACGCATGATCGAGGCTGGCGTGCCCTGCGCGCCGGGCTACCTGGGCGCGGACCAGGCCGACGCCACGCTGGTGGCCCAGGCCCAAAAGCTGGGCTACCCGCTGCTGGTCAAGGCCGTGGCGGGCGGCGGCGGGCGCGGCATGCGCCTGGTACGGCAGGAGAGCGAGTTGCAGGCCGCCATCGAAGGCGCGCGGCGCGAAGCCACCAGCGCCTTTGGTGATGGCACGCTGATGCTGGAGCGCCTGATCGAGCACGGCCGCCACATCGAGATCCAGGTGTTTGCCGACGCGCATGGCAACGCCGTGTACCTGGGCGAGCGCGACTGCACCGCGCAGCGCCGCCGCCAGAAGGTCATCGAGGAAGCACCCTCCCCCGTGGTCTCGCCGCAGATGCGCGCGCAGATGGGGGCCGACGCCGTGGCCGCCGCGCTGGCCGTGGGCTACCGGGGCGCAGGCACGGTCGAGTTCATCGTGGATGCGCAGAACCACCACTACTTCCTGGAGATGAACACGCGCCTGCAGGTGGAGCACCCGGTGACCGAGTGCATCACCGGCCAGGACCTGGTGGAGTGGCAGTTGCGCGTGGCGGCGGGCGAACCGCTGCCGCTGGCGCAGGAGGACATCGTGCTGTCCGGCCATGCCATCGAGGTGCGCCTGTACGCCGAAGACCCCTACGACGGCTTCGCGCCGCAAACCGGCGCCGTGCGCTACTGGCGCCCCGAGCAGGCGCTGGCGGGCCGCGCCCGCGGCCAGGCCGCGTTTGGCGAGGTGCGCATCGACGCCGGCATCCGCGAGGGTGGCGAAGTCACCCCCTACTACGACCCGATGGTGGCCAAGCTGATTGCCCATGGCCGCGACCGCGCTGACGCCATCCGCCGCCTCATGGCCGCGCTGGACGACGCCCCGCTGCTGGGCCTGCGCCACAACGCACGCTTCTTGCGCGACCTGCTGGACCACCCGGCCTTCCGCGAAGCGCGCATGCACACCACGCTGATCGACCAGTGGCAGCAGGCGGGTGAACCCCTGCTGCAGCGCCCCCAGCCCGATGCGCTGACTTGGGCCCTGGCGGCCGCAGCGCTGGCCGCGCAGCAGGGTGGTGCCCGCCGCCCTGACAGCGTGGCCACCTGGGGCACCACCCTGGTGCTCGCGGGCTGCAGCGAACAGCGCGCCGTGCGCATCCGCCCCCACGGCACGCAGGTGCAGGTGCAACTGGCGGGCGCGGAGAGCTTCACGTTCGACGCCGTGCGCTGGCAGGACGAGCGCCTGACCTGGCGCCAGGGCGGCGTGCAGCGCAGTGCCGTGTGCCAGATGAGCGGTGGACAGATCACGCTGGCGCTGGGCGCCACGGTGTACCAGTTTGCCGAGCTGTCGCCCTTCCCACAGAACGACCCGGCCCTGGACCCGAGCAAGCTGCGCTCCCCGGTGGCGGGCACGGTGTGCGCCGTGGCCGTGGCCGTGGGCGACCAGGTCACCGCCGGGCAGCCCTTGCTGTGCGTGGAGGCCATGAAGATGGAAATGTGGCTGCACGCCCGTGCCAGCGGCACCGTGTCCGCCCTGCACGCCCAGATCAAAGACAGCGTTGCCGCCGGCAGCGTGCTCGCAGAAATCGACATCACCGGAGAGGTCCCCGCATGAACCACGAAAAAGCCATCCTCACCTGCGCCCTCACCGGCGTGCTGACCAACCCCCAGCAACACCCCGTGCCCGTCACGCCCGAACAAATGGCGGCGCAGGCCCGCCAGGCGTTTGATGCAGGTGCCTCCATCATGCACGTGCACATCCGCTCGCAAGAGCCCGGCATGGGCCACATGCCCAGCTGGGACCCGAACGTGGCCCAGGAGGTGGTGGACGCGATCCGCCAGGCCTGCCCGGGTGTCATCATCAACCTGACCACCGGCGTGATCGGCAAGGACATCAGCGGGCCGCTGGATTGCATCCGCCGCGTCAAGCCCGAGATCGCCGCCTGCAACGCGGGCAGCCTGAACTACCTCAAGATCAAGGAAGACGGCAACTGGGCCTGGCCACCCATGGTGTTCGACAACCCGGTGGCCAAGGTGCAGCAGTTCCTCGACGTGATGGAGGAATGCGGCACGCACCCCGAGTTCGAGTGCTTCGACGTGGGCATCGTGCGCTCAGTCACCATGTTCATCAAGAACGGCATGCTCAAGCCCTCCATGGGCCGCCCCGAATACAACCTGGTGATGGGCGTGGCCTCGGGCATGCCC
>JANJVG010000107.1 GCA_024710165.1 Burkholderiaceae bacterium | reverse complement strand
GCTGCTGTTCGTCGCGCTGAACGAAGCCAAGGCCCTGGCCAACGGCGGCTGGCGTGCCCCGCACAAGCGCCTGTTCCCCGTGGCGGGCCGCAGCGGCATCGCCACCATCAAGGCGCAGCTGGTCAACATGCGCGACGGCGGTTTCATCAGCCAGCACGACTTCCACATCTCCGCCCTGATCGCAGGCGTGGTCTGCGGTGGCGACGTGGACGCCGGTACGCTGGTGAGCGAGGAATACCTCATGGCCCTGGAGCGCAAGGCCTTCTGCAGCCTCATCACCCACCCCAAGACGCAGGAACGCATCATGGGCATGCTCAGCACCGGCAAGCCGGTTCGCAACTGAACGGCACGGAGAGGAACCAACATGAAACAAGTTCAAGACGCCTACATCGTTGCCGCCACGCGCACGCCCATCGGGCGCTCGGGCCGCGGTTACTTCCGCAACACCCGCCCCGACGACCTGCTGGTCGCCACCATCAAGAGCGCCATGCTGCAGGTGCCCACGCTCGACCCCAAGGCGATCGAGGATTCCATCATCGGCTGCTCCTTCCCCGAGGGCGAGCAGGGCATGAACATGGCGCGCATCGCCATGGGCCTGGCGTTCAGCCACCCCGTGGGCGGCGTCACCGTCAACCGCTTCTGCGCCTCGGGCGTGACGGCCATCCAGATGGCCGCCGACCGCATCCGCGTGGGCGAGGCCGACGTGCTGATCGCTGGCGGCGCCGAGTCCATGAGCATGGTGCCCATGGGCGGCGGCAAGCCCTCGTTCAACCCCGAGGTGTTTGCGCGCGACGAGGACGTCGGCATTGCCTACGGCATGGGCCTGACGGCCGAGAAGGTGGCCCAGCAGTGGAAGGTGAGCCGTGAGGCGCAGGACGCCTTTGCGCTCGAATCGCACCTGCGCGCCATCCGGGCCCAGCAGGCAGGCGAGTTCAGCGATGAAATCACCCCCTTCGACGTGATCGAGCGCACGCCCGACCTGGCCACCGGCGAGGTGACCACCCGCACGCGCACCGTGAGCCTGGACGAAGGCCCGCGCCCCGACACCACGCTCGAAGGCCTGGCCAAGCTGCGCACGGTGTTCGCCGCGCGTGGCACGGTCACCGCTGGCAACAGCTCACAGACCAGCGACGGTGCAGGCGCGCTGATCCTGGCCAGCGAAAAGGCCGTCAAGCAGTTCGGCCTGACGCCGCTGGCGCGCTTCGTGAGCTACGCCGCACGCGGTGTGCCGCCCGAGATCATGGGCATCGGCCCGATCGAGGCGATCCCCGCCGCGCTGCGCTACGCCGGCCTGAAGAGCGACGACATCGGCTGGTACGAGCTGAACGAGGCCTTTGCAGCCCAGTCGCTCGCCGTCATGAACACCCTGGGCCTGGACCCGGCCAAGGTCAACCCCATGGGCGGCGCCATCGCCCTGGGCCACCCGCTGGGCGCCACGGGTGCCATCCGCGCAGCCACGGTGGTGCACGCGCTGCGCCGCCACAAGCTGAAGTACGGCATGGTCACGATGTGCGTGGGCACAGGCCAAGGCGCAGCAGGCATTTTTGAATCTGTGTGAGGCTACCGAGCGGGCGATCTGCGTCGTTGGGCGGTGCTCTCCATCCTCACGTACCTTGAGTACGTTCCGGTGGCTGCGCTCCGTCCGCCTAGCAGCTCATCCCGCTCGCTACGCCCTTGAGGGCTGAGGGGCTCTATCCGCTGCTCCTCCATGGTTTCTGGCATCAAACCGGCGCAGACCGGTGGACACAAGGAGACACAGCATGAACAAACAGACCTTGCGGGTCGATGAAGGCACCAGCGTGGCGCTGTGCGTGTTCGAGCCCGAGGGCGCGCCGCGCGCCAGTGTGGTTATCGGTGGGGCCTTTGGGGTGCGGCAGGGCTACTACGCGTCCTTCGCCCAGTGGCTGGCGGGGCAGGGCTTTCGCGTCACCACGTTCGATTACCGGGGCCATGGCGATTCGCTCGTCGGTCCGATGCGCGAGGTGCGTGCCGATTTGTTTGACTGGGCGCGCGATTACGAGGCCGTGATTGCGGCGGCCCGCGCGGCGCTGCCTGAACAACCTTTGTACCTGCTGGGCCACAGCCTGGGCGCACAACTGCCCGGCCTGCTGCGCAACCCCGGCCAGGTCGATGGCCTGCTCAGCGTAGCGGCGGGAAGCGGCTACTGGCGCGACAACGCGCCGCGCCTCAAGCGCATGGTGCCGTACTTCTGGTGGGTGCTGGTGCCACTGGCCACGCGCCTGTGCGGTTACTTCCCTGGCCGCAAGCTGCGCAAGGTGGGCGACCTGCCCGCGGGCGTGATCCTCCAATGGCGCCGCTGGTGCCTGAACCCCACCTACAGCGTGGGCGCCGAGGGCCCCGAGGTGGCACAGCGCTACGGCGCGGTGCGCTTTCCGGTGCTGGCGCTGTCGATGAGCGACGACGAACTGATGACGCTGCGCGGTACGCAGGCCCTCGTCAACCTGTACGCCAACGCGCCCACGCGCGTCGAGCGCATTGCGCCGCAGGACGTCAAGGCGCTGCGCATCGGGCATTTCGGTTTTTTTCGCGAGCAGTTCCGCCAGAGCCTGTGGCCGCGTGCGGCGGCGCAGCTGCTGGGGCTGGGCGTGGTGGAGTCCGAACGGCCAGTCACCGGTACGACGGCATGAGCGCCGGTTTCGCGGCAAACTAGCTGGTATGACCACACACCATCCTTTTGACCAGGCCCTCGCGCTCGAATGCACCGCACCGGGCCACTACCGGGGGCAGACCCACCCGGCCTACTGGAACATGGTCGGGCCGTTCGGCGGCATCACGGCCGCCACGGTGCTGCGCGCCATCCTGCTACACCCCGACCTGCTGGGCGAGCCGCTGTCGCTGACCGTCAACTACGCCGGGGCGCTGTCCACCGGGCCGTTCACGGTACAGGCCACGCCGGTGCGCACCAACCGCTCCACGCAGCACTGGAATGTCTCCATTTTGCAGACCGACGCGCAAGGCGGCCAGGTGGTCACCACCACGGCCACGGCGGTGACGGCCGCGCGGCGCGAAACCTGGAGCATGGCCGACACGCCCATGCCCGGGGTGCCGGGCCCCGACACGCTGGAGGCCGTGGGCTCGGTGAATGGCGTCGAGTGGTTCAACCGCTACGACATCCGCCCTGTCACCGGCGCCATCCCGCGCCAGTGGAACGGCCAGGGCGACAGCAGCCTCACGCAGCTGTGGATGCGCGACACGCCCCAGCGGCCGCTGGATTTCTGTTCGCTGGCTGCGCTGGCGGATGTGTTCTTCCCCCGCGTCTGGCTGCGCCGTGCGGTGCATGTGCCGGCCGGCACCGTGTCGATCACCGTGTATTTTCACGCCAGCAGCGGGCAGCTGCAGGACAGCGGCAGCGGCTTCGTGCTGGGCCAGGCGCGCGCCCAGGAGTTCCGCAACGGCTTTTTTGACCAGGCCGTGCAGCTGTGGAACGAGGCGGGTATTGTGCTGGCCACCAGCCACCAGATCGTTTACTACAAAGAATAAGAACCGCGCGCTTGTGCGCACCCGCCTTGTTCCCTTTTTTCAGAAAGTCCCCCATGAGCGACACCCCGAACGACATCCTCGTGCACACCGAAGCCGGTGTCACCACCATCACCCTCAACCGGGTGGACAAGAAAAACTCCCTGACCCGTGCCATGTATGCCACCCTGGCCGACACCTTCGAGGCCGCCGCCCAAGGCACCGAGGTGCGCGTGGTGGTGCTGCAGGGCGACCTGGCCATCTTCAGCGCGGGCAATGACATTGGCGACTTCCTGCAGCAGCCCCCGGCCTCTGAGGACTCGCCCGTGTTCCGCTTCCTGCGCGCCATCGCCACCTTCCCCAAGCCCGTGGTGGCAGCGGTGTGCGGCCCGGCGGTGGGCATCGGCACCACCCTGCTGTTCCATTGCGACCTGGTCTATGCGGGCGACAACGCCGCGTTCTCCATGCCTTTCGTGAACCTGGGCCTGTGCCCCGAGGCCGCGTCGAGCCTGCTGGTGCCCCAGATGCTGGGCTACCACCGCGCCGCCGAGGCGCTGCTCCTGGGCGAGCCCTTCATGGCCGAGGCGGCTCTGGAAGTGGGCCTGGTCAACCGCGTGGTGCCGCCCACCGAATGCAATGCCGTGGCCCAGGCCCAGGCGAAAAAGCTCGCGGCCAAGCCGCTGTCGGCACTGATCGAGACCAAGCGCCTGCTGAAAAAAGGCCAGACCGCGCCGGTGCTCGAGCGCATGGCCGAAGAAGGCGAGAGCTTTGGCCGCATGCTGCGTGAACCCGCCGCCCGCGAAGCTTTCACCGCGTTCATGGCCAAGCGCAAGCCGGACTTCAGCAACTGCTGAATATGAATAAAATAGGCCTCAAGCCCTTGTTCAGCAAGCGCAGTAAGCTATAAAAACAATAGTGTTTTGATGCTGAGTCAACCACTCCGGGCCGCTGTGCGGCGCTTTCTTCAAGGATGTCGATGAGCAAATCCGCCGCACCCGCCAAGCCCTTCGAGCCCGAGTTCATCGCCGGGCTCAGGATGATCTTCGAGGAGCGCATTGCCTTCAACCAGGTGCTGGGGCTGAAGATCATCAGCATGGAGGCCGAGCGCGTGGTGGGCCGCATCGACATGAAGCCCGAACTGATCGGGCACTTTGCCCACAACCGCATCCATGGCGGCGTCATCAGTGCCGGGCTCGATGCCATGGGCGGGCTGGCCGTGATAGCGGCCATCGGCGCACGCCACATGGATGAAGAGCCCCTGCAGCGCCTGCACCGCTTCGCCAAGCTGGGCACCATCGACCTGCGCATTGACTACCTGCGCCCGGGCATCGGAACCCACTTTGAACTGCGCGCCGAGGTGCTGCGCCTGGGCTCACGCGTGGCCAGCACGCGCATGGAGTTTCTGGGGCCCGACGGCACGCTCATGTCGTCGGGCGCAGCGGCCTACATCGTTTCCTGAGGGGTGCGTTGTGTGTGCTGCTGCAAGAGCTGCAAGCGCGTGCAAGCATTGAACCACCTCGTTACCGAATTTGCCGGATCTGCGCTGAGCGTACACGGAGCGCTGCCTACGATGGGCTCCTTTTCAAGGAGATCCGATGGCCGTGCAGAACCCTTTTTTTGGCAAACGTGAACCCGATTCGTTTTCATCCCGCCAGGTGCCCAACCCGCCCGTCCCAGGCGCCAGCCCGAACCACGGCACCGGCTCGGCGCAGCTGCCGGTAACTGGCGGCAAGGGCGTGCCCGGGAGCGCCGGCAGCAAGCTCACGGTGGGTCCCAACATCAAGCTCAAGGGCGTCGAAATCACCGATTGCGACACCCTGGTGGTCGAGGGCACGGTCGAGGCCACGATGGATTCGCGCGTGATCCAGATTGCCGAGCAGGGGGCCTTCCGGGGCTCGGCCGAGATCGACATTGCCGAGATCCGCGGCGCGTTCATCGGCACCCTGACCGTGCGCGAAAAGCTGGTGATTTTCCAAACCGGCAAGGTCACAGGCAAGATCCGTTACGGCAAGCTGGTCATCGAGGAGGGCGGTCAGCTCTCGGGTGAGATTGATGTGGCGACGGCCGACCCGACACGCAGCGGCGAGCGGCGCGGCACCGAGCCGGCCGTGCTGGCAGCCTGACCGCCGGAGGGTGGGGATTATTTCAAGCAAACGATTGCTTCAATAAACGATCCCGGCTATCGTCCCGGGCATGTCGACGCCCCGTTCTGACCCGCCTCCGGTGCCTGCCACACAAGCCTTGGACGCGCCGGCAGCGCGGCTTCGGGGCCGCCCGCGCAAGGCCCTGGATGCCCGCGACGACGGTAACCGCCGCCAGCTCATCATCCAGAGTGCTGCGCGGCTGTTCCGCGCCCAGGGGTTTGACGCCACCAGCACGCGCGACATCGCCGCTGCCGCCGACATGCGCAGCGGCTCGCCCTTCTACCATTTCGAGAGCAAAAATGCGCTGCTGCACGCCGTGGTCGAAGAAGGCCTGCAGCGGGCGGTGGCCCGTCAGCAGCAGGTGCTGCAGCAGTTGCCCCTGCAGGCGCCGCCGCAGGAGCGCCTGGCCGCGCTGGTGCGCCACCATTTCGAGATTCTGTTCGGGGCCGACGGCGACTTCATCCCCGTCATGCTGTACGAATGGCGCTCGCTGACGCCGCCCCAGCGCGCATCGATCGCCCGTATCAAGGCCGACTACGAGGCGCCCTGGATGCCGGTGCTGCAGGCACTGCACGCTGCAGGCGCCCTCAAGGCCGACCCGGCACTGGCGCGCATGTTCATCATGGGCGCCTTGAATTGGTCGGTGCAGTGGTATCGGCCCGAAGGCCGCCTCTCGCTTGATGCCCTTGCCGCGCAGGCCCTGGACCTGTTCATCGGCCCACCCACCTGATCGATTCCTTTCCTGGAGACACCATGGACGCTCACTTCACCACCACCCAAGACCACCACGTCCTGCATCTGCGCTTTGGCCAGGTGGGCGTGCGCAACCTCATGGACGACGCCTGGTTTGACGCCCTGGAGGCCCACCTGGCCGAGGCTGACCGCAACCCGGCCGTGCGCGTGGTGCTGCTCAGCGCCGAAGGCGACGCGTTTTGCTCGGGCGCCAACCTCAAAAGCGTGCAGCACGGTCTGCTGGCCGAGGGCTACGCGCAGTCGGCGCTGTCGCGCCTGCTGCGGCGCCTGACCACGTTCGACAAGCCCATCGTGGCGGCGGTGCACGGCCTGGCCATCGGCGGCGGCAGCACCCTGCTGCTGCACTGCGACTTTGTCTATGCCGCCGAGGGCACGCGCTTTCAGATGCCCTTTGCCAGGCTGGGCCTGGCGCCGGAGTTTGGCTCCAGCTACCTGCTGCCCCTGAATGCGGGCATGCGCCTGGCCAGCCAACTGGTGCTGCTGGGCGAACCCTTTGATGCAGCCACCGCGCTGCGCGCAGGGCTGCTCACGGACGTGGTGCCCGCCGATGCCGTACTGGCACGCGCCCGCCAGACAGCCGACGCCCTGGCGCAGTTGGCCCCCAGTCCCGTGGCGCGGGCCAAGCGCCTGCTGCGCCAAGGGCACCAGGCCGCCCTGGAGGCCACCTTCGAAGCCGAAGGCCAGGCGTTGCAGGAAAGCGTGCAGTCGCCAGAGCTAGACGAGGCCGTGTCGGCCTTCCTGGCCAAGCGCGCACCCGATTTTTCGCGTTTCTGATGCAGCAAGAAACAGGCGAAACCCAGGCCGGCGGCCACCGCGCAAGGGCCGCCCCACCGCGCTGGTGGCGTCCCCTTTCCCGGCGTTAGCCGAGAGAAGGGGGAAGTGGCGCAGCCACTCAGGGGGTTGTCCCCTCCTTCGCCTGCACCGGACGCGGGCGGCCTTCGGCGTCGATGGCCACATAGGTCAGCAGCGCCTCGGTCACCTTCACGTAGCGGCCCTGCTCGGTGAAGCGCTCGGCAAACACTTCCACATCCACGGTGATCGAGGTGCGGCCGATGCGC
>JANJVG010000101.1 GCA_024710165.1 Burkholderiaceae bacterium | reverse complement strand
GCCCGACCCGGCCAGCTGGACGCCCAGCCGGGGTGCGAGCTACCTGCATATCTGCAGCAACGAAACCATCAATGGCGTCGAATTCCACGAACTGCCGGACCTGAAGGCGCTCGGGTGCGACGCCCCCCTGGTGATCGATTTCTCGTCGCACGTGGCTTCGCGCCCAGTGGACTGGTCGCGCGTCGGCCTGGCCTTTGGCGGCGCGCAGAAGAACCTGGGCCCCGCGGGGCTGACCCTGGTCGTGGTGCGCGAGGACCTGCTGGGCCACGCCCTGGCCACCTGCCCGAGCGCCTTCGATTACAAGACCGTGGCCGACAACCAGTCCATGTACAACACCCCGCCCACCTGGGGCATCTACATGGCGGGCCTGACTTTCCAGTGGCTCAAGCGCCAGCGCGAGGGCGCGGCCAGCGGCATCGCCGCCATGGAGCAGCGCAACATCGCCAAGGCGAAGCTGCTCTACGAGGCCATCGACCAATCCCAGCTTTACATCAACAAAGTGGCGCCGAACTGCCGCTCGCGCATGAACATACCCTTCTTCCTGCGCGACGAAACCCGCAACGACGCTTTCCTGGCCGGCGCGAAGCAGCGCGGCCTGCTGCAACTCAAGGGCCACAAGTCCGTGGGCGGCATGCGCGCGAGCATCTACAACGCCATGCCGCTGTCTGGCGTGCAGGCGCTGGTGGACTACATGCGAGAATTTGAGCAGCTGCACGCCTGACCCTGCCCCTCAATGAACACACCCCAAGCATCCCCCGAGCTGGCCAGCCTGCGCGTCCAGATCGACAACATCGACCAGCAGTTGCTGACCCTGCTGAACCAGCGTGCGCTGGTGGCCGAGCGCGTCGGCGAGGTCAAGAAGCGCGAGGGCACGCCGTTCTTCCGCCCCGACCGCGTGGCCCAGGTCATCGAGAAGATCACCCGCGCCAATCCCGGCCCGCTCAAGGGCGCGCATGTGGCCGCTATCTGGCGCGAGATCATGTCCGCCTGCCTGGCGCTCGAATCGCCCCAGCGCGTGGCCGTGCTCGGCCCGGCGGGCACCTTCTGCGAGCAGGCCGCCATCGAATATTTCGGCGGCGCGGCCGACATCGTCTACTGCGCCAACTTCGACGAGGTGTTCCACGCCACGGCCTCGGGCAGCGCCCAGTTCGGCGTGGTGGGGGTCGAAAACTCGGTCGAGGGCGTGGTCACACGCTCGCTCGACCTGTTCCTGCACACACCCACGCATGTGGTGGGCGAGGTCAGCCTGCTGGTGCGCCACAACCTGCTGCGCACCACGAATTCGCTTGATGACATCGAGGCCGTTCTGGCCCATCCCCAGGCCCTGGCGCAGTGCCAGGCCTGGCTGTCCAAGCACCTGCCGCACGCCGAGCGCCGCCCCGTCTCCAGCAACGCCGAAGGCGCGCGCCTGGCCGCCACCAACCCGGCCTGGGCCGCGCTGGCCAGCGACCGCGCGGCCACGCAGTTCGGTCTGCACATCGTGGCCCATGCCATCCAGGATGAGGCTTACAACCGCACACGCTTCGCCATCATCTGCCTGCCGCACACGCTGGACACGCCGCCGCCCTCGGGCCACGACTGCACCAGCCTCATCGTTTCGGTGCCCAACCAGCCCGGCGCTGTGCACGACCTGTTGGTGCCGCTCAAAAACCACGGCGTTTCGATGACCCGCTTCGAGTCACGCCCGGCGCGCACGGGGCAGTGGGAATACTATTTCTACATCGACATCGACGGCCACCCGAGCCAGCCCCATGTCAACGCCGCACTGACCGAACTGCGCGGCCTGTGCGCCTACTACAAGGTGCTGGGCACCTACCCTGTGTCGTCATGATGGCCTCCCACCCCGGCTCCGCCCTGCCCTCGCGGCCACAAACAGAATCTCACCATGTTTGAACAACTCGGACTCATCGGCTGCGGACTCATGGGCGGCTCATTTGCCCTGGCACTCAAGCGCGCGGGCCTGGTGCAACGTGTGGTCGGCTACAGCAAGTCGCCCTCGACCACCGACCGCGCACGCCAGCTTGGCGTGATCGACGTAGAGGCCCCTTCCGCGCTGCTGGCCGTGGCCGGCGCCGACATCGTGCTGCTGGCCGTGCCCGTTTCCGCCACCGAGGCCACCCTCAAGGCCATCAAGCACCTCATCACGCCACAGATGCTGGTCATGGACGTGGGCTCGACCAAGGCCGACGTGGTCATGGCCGCCGAGCGCGCGCTGCGCGACAAGGTGGGCTCCTTCGTGCCCGCCCACCCCATCACAGGCCGCGAAGTCTCGGGCGTGGAACATGCCGAGGCCGATCTCTACACCGGCCGCCAGGTCATCCTGACGCCCACGGAGCGCACGCTCACGGCCCAGCTGCAGCGCGCCGAGGAGGTCTGGACAGCCCTGGGTTGCCGTGTCACCAGCATGTCGCCCGAATCGCACGATGCGGCCTTCGCCGCAGTCAGCCATCTGCCGCATCTGCTGGCGTTCTCGCTGGTCAACAGCATCACCGGCCAGCCCCATGCCGACACCTTTCTGTCGCTGGCCGGGCCGGGGTTCCGCGACTTCACGCGCATCGCCGCCAGCGACCCCAAGGTCTGGCGCGACATCCTGCTGGCCAACCGTGAAGAGCTGCTGGCCCAGTCCAGCCTGTTCCAGCAATCACTGCACCGCCTGGAGCAGGCCATGCGGGAGGGCAACGCCCAGGCCATCGAAGACATGCTCACCCTGGCCAGCGAGACCCGCGCGCACTGGCGGATGGGCGCACAGCGCACCACCCACCACAAATAAATGTTCACCACGGCCTTTCTCGACCTGCCCCCACTGGACACCGCTGCAGGCGATGTCCAGTTACCGGGCTCCAAAAGCATTTCCAACCGCGTGCTGCTGCTGGCGGCGCTGAGCCAGGGCACCACCACGGTGCATGATCTGCTGGCCTCCGACGACACCCGCGTCATGCTCGACGCCCTGCGCCAGCTCGGCTGCGGCGTGGACGAAGACGGCGCGCAGGCACGCATCACCGGCCTGGGCGGCCGGATGCCACAGTCGCCCGCCAAGCTGTTCCTGGGCAACGCCGGCACGGCCATGCGCCCGCTGACCGCTGCTCTGGCCCTGCTGGGCGGCGAATTTGAGCTGGGCGGCATCGCACGCATGCACGAACGTCCCATCGGCGACCTGGTCGATGCGCTGCGCCAGCTCGGTTGCCAGATCGACTACCTGGGCAACGACGGTTACCCGCCACTGCGTATCGCCCAGGCGGGCGGCGTGCCGCCCCTGCAGCTGGCCGCGCCCATCCGCGTGCGCGGTGACGTGTCCAGCCAGTTCCTGACCGCACTGCTGATGGCTCTGCCTCTGGTCAGTGCAGAGCAAGACGTGGTGATCGAGGTGGTGGGCGAACTCATCTCCAAGCCCTACATCCACATCACGCTGCGCCTGCTGGAGCGTTTTGGCATTGCCGTGGTGCACGACGAGTGGCAGCGCTTCACCATCCCTGCCGGCAGCCGCTACCAGTCGCCCGGTGACATCCATGTGGAGGCCGACGCTTCGTCTGCTAGCTATTTCATAGCTACTGGCGCAATAGCAGCAAGGGCAGAAGGCCAAAAATCCCTAAAAATTCTGGGTGTCGGCCTGGACTCGATCCAGGGCGACATCCGCTTCATCGAGGCAGCCCGCGCCATGGGCGCACAGGTCACCGGCGGCCCGAACTGGCTGCGAATCGAGCGTGGCGCCTGGCCCCTGCGGGCCATCGACCTCGACTGCAACCACATCCCCGACGCTGCCATGACGCTGGCCGTGATGGCCCTGCACGCCCAGGGCACCACCCGGCTGCGCAACATTGCGAGCTGGCGCGTGAAGGAAACCGACCGCATCGCCGCCATGGCCACCGAACTGCGCAAGCTCGGCGCCACCGTGGACGAAGGCGCCGATTTCATCGCCGTGACACCGCCCGCCACCATTGCCGACTGGAAAGCCGCCAGCATCCACACCTACGACGACCACCGCGTCGCCATGTGCTTCTCGCTCGCCGCCTTCAATCCGGCGCGCGTGCCGGTGCGCATCCAGGACCCCCAGTGCGTGGCCAAGACCTTCCCCGATTACTTTGAAACCCTGTTCTCGGTCGCGCACACCGCTACCCACCTCGTTCCGGTGATCTGCATCGACGGCCCCACAGCCTCGGGCAAGGGCACGGTGGCCGCTGCGGTGGCGCAGCAACTGGGCTATGGGTTTCTCGATTCGGGTGCCCTCTACCGCATTGCCGCCCTCGCCGCCTTGCAAGCGGGTGTGGCCATTTCTGCCGAGAACGAAACCGCCATCGCCGACCTCGCGCGCCAGTTGCCGGTGCGCTTTGAGGACGGCCGCACCTGGCTGGCGAACGACGACGTGACCGACGCCATTCGCACCGAAGAGGCCGGCATGAACGCCTCGCGCGTTTCGGTCCTGCCCGCCGTGCGCGAGGCGCTGGTCCAACTCCAACACAGCTTTCGGCGCCTGCCTGGCCTGGTGGCCGACGGCCGCGACATGGGCACGGTGATCTTCCCCGGCGCCCCGCTCAAGGTCTACCTCACGGCCAGCGCCGCCTGCCGCGCCGAGCGGCGTTACAAGCAGTTGATTTCAAAGGGATTAACAGCTAGAATCGCAGACCTTCGCGCAGACCTAGAGGCGCGCGACGCACGGGACATGTCTCGCAGCGTTGCCCCCTTGAAGCCCGCGCAGGACGCTTTGCTGCTCGATGGCTCCGAGCTCACAGTCGAACAGGCTGTGTCCCAGGTGCTTGAATGGTGGCAGGAGCGACAGCCTTTCGCGCCCGGCGCGCAGGGCTGAACCCGGGCCCACACCGCCCCCTGCAGCGCGCCAGCGCACAGGCGGTGTGGTTCTTATCAACCAACCCGCGGCCCCCGCCGCAACGCAAACCACCCCAGGCAGCCTTTGAAACCGCGGCAATCGTGCCGCTGTAAACCTGCTTGTGGCAAGGAAATACATGTCTGAATCTTTTGCCGCCCTTTTTGAAGAATCCCTGCAACGCACCGAAATGCGCCCGGGCGAAGTCATCACCGCCGAAGTCGTGCGCGTGGAACACAACTTCGTCGTGGTCAACGCCGGCCTCAAGTCCGAAGCCTACGTGCCGCTGGAGGAGTTCAAGAACGATAAGGGCGAAGTCGAAGTCCAGGTGGGCGACTTCGTGTCGGTGGCCATCGGCTCCATCGAAAACGGTTACGGCGACACCATCCTGTCGCGTGACACCGCCAAGCGCCTGGCTTCGTGGATGAGCCTGGAAAAGGCCCTGGAATCCGGCGAATTCGTCACCGGCACCACCAGCGGCAAGGTCAAGGGCGGCCTGACCGTGCTGGTCAACGGCATCCGCGCATTCCTGCCCGGTTCGCTGATCGATACGCGTCCGATCAAGGATCTGACGCCGTACGAAAACAAGACCATGGAATTCAAGGTCATCAAGCTCGACCGCAAGCGCAACAACGTGGTGCTGAGCCGCCGCGCCGTGGTGGAAGCCTCCATGGGCGAAGAGCGCGCCAAGCTGATGGAAACCCTCAAGGAAGGCTCCATTGTGCAGGGCGTGGTCAAGAACATCACCGAATACGGTGCGTTCGTGGACCTGGGTGGCATCGACGGCCTGCTGCACATCACCGACATGGCATGGCGCCGCGTGCGTCACCCCTCCGAGGTGGTCACCGCTGGCCAGGAAATCACGGCCAAGATCCTCAAGTTCGACACCGAGAAAAACCGCGTGTCCCTGGGCCTCAAGCAAATGGGCGACGATCCCTGGATGGGCGTGGCCCGCCGCTACCCCCAGAGCACCCGCCTGTTCGGCAAGATCACGAACATTGCCGACTACGGCGCGTTCGTCGAACTCGAACCCGGCATCGAAGGCCTGGTGCACGTCTCCGAAATGGACTGGACCAACAAGAACATCGCTCCCGCCAAGCTGGTTTCGCTGGGCGACGAAGTCGAAGTCATGGTTCTGGAAATCGACGAAGACAAGCGCCGCATCAGCCTGGGCATGAAGCAGTGCCGTGCCAACCCCTGGCAAGAGTTCGCGCAGAACACCAAGCGCGGCGACCGCGTCAAGGGCCCGATCAAGTCGATCACCGACTTCGGCGTGTTCGTGGGCCTGGCTGCCGGTATCGACGGCCTGGTGCACCTGTCCGACCTGTCCTGGAACGAAACCGGCGAAGCCGCCGTGCGCAACTACAAGAAGGGCCAGGAAGTCGAAGCCATCGTGCTGGCCGTGGACGTGGACCGCGAGCGCATCTCCCTGGGCATCAAGCAGCTCGACGGCGACCCGTTCACCACCTTCGTGACCGTGAACGACAAGGGCCAGACGGTGACCGGCAAGGTCAAGACCGTGGACGCCCGTGGCGCCGAGATCGACCTGGGTGAAGACATCATCGGCTACCTGCGCGCCAGCGAAATCTCCCGCGACCGCGTGGAAGATGCCCGCAACGTGCTCAAGGAAGGCGACGAAGTCACCGCCGTGGTGGTCAACGTGGATCGCAAGACCCGCAACATCCAGCTGTCGATCAAGGCCAAGGATATGGCCGATCAGAACGAAGCCATGCAATCGCTGAGCCAGCAATCGGCCCGCGAAAGCGCTGGCACCACCAGTCTGGGCGCCCTGCTGCGCGCCAAGCTGGACAATTCCGACAAGTAAGCACCACGCGTTGGATGTGACTGGCCGGGTGGGCGTACCATGCGCCCACCCGGCCATTTTCCTGAGACGACCCCTGACCATGACCCGATCCGACCTCGTTGAAGAACTTGCGGCACGCTTCAGCCAGCTCACCCACCGCGATGCAGAGTTCGCAGTCAAGACCCTTCTGGACGCCGTAGGCAACGCCTTGGTGCGCGGACATCGCATCGAGGTGCGCGGTTTTGGCAGTTTCTCGGTCAGCCACCGCCCTGCGCGCATGGGCCGAAATCCCCGCAGCGGTGAGGCGGTTGCCATCCCCTCCAAACGCGTTCCACACTTCAAACCCGGTAAGGCGCTT
This sequence comes from Burkholderiaceae bacterium, assembly GCA_024710165.1. Lineage (GTDB taxonomy): Bacteria > Pseudomonadota > Gammaproteobacteria > Burkholderiales > Burkholderiaceae_C > Simplicispira. The sequence continues at coordinate 9,402 of JANJVG010000101.1, read as the reverse complement.
CGCGAAGCCGTGGATCAGCGTACGGCAGAGATGGAAAACAAACCCTGATGGATGCTATATAAAACATAGCTATTTGCCCTTTATCCATAATGGCTAACGGCGATTTTCTTCTGTTTTTCTGTCTCAGACTCGCCAATGGCTTGCTCCTCTTAAAATCGCTCCGCCATCGGGGAGACTCATGAAATACCTCCTGTGGTTGCTCAAGGCAGCCATTTTTTTTACCCTTTTCGCTTTTGCACTGAACAACCAGCAGGACGTGACCGTGCATTTTTTCTTTGGCACGCAATGGCGGGCGCCCCTGGTGCTGGTGGTGCTGACGGCCTTTGCGGCGGGCCTTGCCACGGGCGTTCTGGGCATGGTGCCCCGCTGGTGGAAGCATCGAGCCGCCGCGCGTGCGGCGCAACAGCAAATCCACCACCTGACGGCTGCTGCACCCGTCAGTGCACCCGCCCCCGCTGAAGGTAGTACGGCGCCCCATGGAATTTGATCTCGTCTGGATGTTGCTCGGACTGCCACTGGCCTTTGTGCTGGGGTGGGTGGCTTCGCGCATCGACCTGCGCCAGTTGCGCGCTGAAAATCGCAGCGTCCCCAAGGCGTATTTCAAAGGACTGAACTTTCTGCTCAACGAACAGCAGGACCAGGCCATTGATGCCTTCATTGAAGCGGTACAGAACGATCCGGACACTTCGGAACTGCACTTTGCCCTGGGCAACCTGTTTCGCCGGCGTGGTGAATACGACCGTGCGGTGCGCGTCCATGAGCACCTGCTCTCGCGCGGCGACCTTGCCCGCAAAGACCGCGAGCGCGCACAGCATGCCCTGGCCCTGGATTTCCTCAAAGCCGGACTGCTCGATCGCGCCGAGGATGCCCTGGCCAAGCTCGAAGCCACGCCCTTCGAGGCGCAGGCGCGGCTGGCCCTGCTGGCCATCTACGAGCGCTCGCGCGACTGGCCCCGGGCCGCAGCCATCGCACACAAAATGCATCAGGCCGAGCAAGGCGATTTCAGCACCCGGCTGGCGCATTACCTTTGTGAACAGGCCCAGGAACAGCTTGCCGCCAACAACCCCCCAAACGCCCGTGTGTTGCTGGAACAGGCCCGCGCCAGCGCGCCCCAGGCCCCCCGTCCACGCATCGACCTGGCACGGCTGGACTTGCGCAGCGGCCAGTCACGGGCGGCACTCACGGCCCTGCAGGCCATGGCCATCGAAACGGCCCCGGCTCTCCCGCTGGCTGCCGCGCTGCTGGTCGAGGCAGCCCGCGCCAATGCGGCCGAGGCACAGGCCATTACCTGTCTGCAACAGCACTATGCCGCAGCGCCCTCGCTGGATGTGCTCGATGCCATCGTTGCCCTGACGACCGACGCAGGCAAGCCCCTCGCCGAGGCACGCCAGTGGTATCTGCGCCACCTGGAAACCGAGCCGTCACTGGTGGCCGCTACCAAATGGCTGGCCGGCGAACGTCTGGAGCACGAACAGAACCACCCACAGATCCAGCGCGCACTCGACCATGCCACCCAGCCACTCAAGCGGTACCGCTGCGCGGCCTGTGGTTTCGAGGCGCGGCAGCACTTCTGGCAATGCCCTGGCTGCCAGACCTGGGACAGTTACCCTGCCCGCCGTGTCGAAGAACTTTGAGCCGCTATGATGCGCGTCGCGTCCCAAGCCTGCGCCGTTTCATCCCCCTTTCCTGGAGTCGCTTGATCATGCTGAAAAAGATTCTGATGGCTGCTGCCATGCTCTACGCAGCCGCAACGTTCGCTGCTGTCGAGGTCAACAAAGCCTCGGCCGCCGATCTGGATGGCATCAAGGGAATCGGCCCGGGCACTTCGGAAAGAATCCTCCAGGAACGCAAGAAAGGCAAGTTCAAGGACTGGGAGGATTTCATCCAGCGAGTGAAGGGTGTTGGCGAAACCACAGCAGCCAAGTTTTCTGCCGACGGGTTGACGGTCAACGGCAGCGCCTATGCGCCGGCCACGGCAAAACCTGAAACCAGGCAAAAACCGCCAGCGGACACCAAGGCCGCCACGGACGATAAGCCCGGCAGCCCCCAAAAATAAATCCCCGGCCGTGCCGCTGCACGGGTCGCAGCCTGCCCTCTTTCCTGATGCACGCACCCTTGTCCTGGCTGGACGCTGACGACGCCTTCCCCCCTGTTTCACAAGCGTGGGGGCCTGACACATCCGCACCGGGCTTGCTGGCGGCGGGCGGTCAGCTGGATGTTGCCCACCTGACAACGGCCTACCGCCATGGGATTTTTCCGTGGTTCAGCGTGGGGCAACCCATTTTGTGGTGGTCACCCGACCCCCGGATGGTGCTGGAGCCGGCGCAGTTCAGACTGCACCGCTCACTGCGCAAGACACTGCAGAAATTCCGGCAGACTCCGGGCTGCGAAATACGGGTGGACCACGATTTTCATGCGGTCATCCTGGCGTGCGCGACCAAGCAGCGTCCGGGCCAGAACGGAACCTGGATCGTGCCGGAGATGGTCGAAGCCTACCGGGCGCTACACCAGGCGGGCTATGCACACAGCATTGAAACCTGGGTGGATGGTCGGCTGGCCGGAGGGCTCTACTGCATCGCTCTGGGGCGCGCCGTGTTTGGTGAATCGATGTTCTCCCACCAGCCCGATGCCTCCAAAACGGCGCTGGCAGCGCTGGTGTGCCTATGCCGCCATCAAGGGGTCCGGCTCATCGACTGCCAGCAAAACACCGGGCACCTGTCCTCGCTGGGAGCGCACGAAATCAGCCGCGCACTGTTTCTCCAGCACATCCAGCAAGCTGCGGCGCAAAGCCCTCTTCGCTGGTCTTTTGACCCCCTATACTGGAAAGAGCTTCTGCCCCCTCCCCCACAGCCGGCATGACGCAACTTAACGACCTTCCGTTCCAGACCCTGCAGTTCTACGCCACGGCCCCCTATGCCTGCAGTTATCTGCCGCACAGGCTGGCCCGGTCGCAGGTGGCAACGCCCAGCCATCTGATACGCAGCGACACCTATTCCCGTCTGGTTGCGCAAGGCTTTCGCCGCAGCGGCATGTTCACCTACCGCCCCTACTGCGACGGCTGCAGCGCCTGCACCGCACTGCGCATTCTGGTCAACGAATTCGAGCCAAGCCGCAGCCAGCGCCGGGCTTTGGCGCAGCATGCTGCGCTGCAAGCCCGCGTTTTGCACCCGCGGTTCGTGCCCGAGCACTACCAGCTCTATCTGCGCTACCAGACAGGCCGGCATCCCGGTGGCGGCATGGACCACGACAGCGTCGATCAATACACGCAGTTCCTTCTGCAAAGCCGCGTGCACTCGCGGCTGGTGGAGTTCCGCGAACCGGGTGTGGACGGACGCGAGGGCGCGCTGCGCATGGTTTCCATCATGGATGTGCTCGATGATGGCCTGTCAGCCGTTTACACCTTTTATGACCCCGATGGCCGCAACAGCTACGGAAATTACAACATCCTGTGGCAAATCATGCAGGCACGCAATGCAGGCCTGCCCTATCTGTACCTGGGTTACTGGATCGATGCCAGCCCCAAAATGAGCTACAAAGCCCGCTTCCTGCCCCACGAAGTGCTGACCGACGGGCAATGGCAGCGGGTCAACCACCCTGACACTTGATTTCACCAGATAAAATGGCGACTCCATCGCTTGTCAGCCTCCATGAAAAAAACCGATTCCGATTTGCCCTCCAAACCCAGCGTTCAGGTGATCGAACGCATGTTCACCCTGATCGATGTGCTGGCCTCGCGTGAAGAAGCCATCTCGCTCAAGGAGATCAGCGAACGGACAGGATTGCACCCCTCCACTGCGCACCGCATCCTGAACGATCTGACCATCGGTCGTTTTGTGGATCGGCCCGAGTCCGGCACCTATCGGCTGGGAATGCGTCTGCTGGAACTGGGCAATCTGGTCAAGGGAAGGCTGAGCGTGCGCGAGGCGGCCATTCAGCCCATGCGCGAACTGCACCGGCTGATCCAGCAGCCCGTCAACCTCAGCATGCGCCAGGGGGATGAAATCATCTATGTCGAGCGTGCCTACAGCGAGCGCTCCGGCATGCAGGTGGTGCGTGCCATCGGTGGCAGGGCACCCTTGCACCTGACCTCCACCGGCAAGCTCTTCCTGGCCGCGGACGACCCCCAGCGGGTGCGATCCTATGCCACCCGCACCGGGCTGGCCGGCCACACACGCAACAGCATCACGCAGTTACCTGCGCTGGAGCGGGAGCTATCCAAGGCCCGCGCCTCGGGCATTGCCCGCGACAACGAAGAGCTGGAGTTGGGCGTGCGCTGCATTGCAGCGGGGGTGTTTGACGACCAGGGGCGCCTGGTGGCAGGGCTATCGATTTCTGCCCCTGCCGACCGCCTCGATGAAGGCTGGCTGCCCAAGTTGCAGGCTACCGCGCAGGAAATCTCTGCCGCCCTGGGTCACCAGGCCACGCCAGACGGCACCACACTGCGCGGCGGTCTGTCATTGCCGGTGCGCTAACGCAAGGCGCGTGCCGCGCTCCCCTGCCCAGGGGGCCGCACATCACAGCAAGACGATGTCGTACTGCTCTTGCCCCATTGCCGCCTCGGCCTGCAGCGAAATCGGCTTGCCGATAAAGTCGGACAAGCCGGCCAGGTGCGGACTTTCCTCGTCGAGCAGCAGCTCGACCACCTGGGGAGCCGCCACCACGCGAAATTCACGCGGATGAAACTGGCGGGCCTCGCGCAGAATCTCGCGCAGGATGTCGTAGGCCACGCTGCGCGCGGTGCGCACGGCGCCCCGGCCCTGGCAGGTGGCGCAGGGTTCGCACAGCATGTGGGCCAGTGATTCGCGCGTGCGCTTGCGCGTCATCTCCACCAGGCCAAGCTGCGAGAAGCCGCCCGCCATGGTCTTGACGCGGTCGCGTGCGAGCTGTTTGCGGAACTCGGTGAGCACAGCGCTCTGGTGGTCTTCACGCGCCATGTCGATGAAGTCCACGATGATGATGCCGCCCAGGTTGCGCAGGCGCAGCTGGCGCGCGATGGCGCCCGCCGCCTCCAGGTTGGTCTTGAAGATGGTGTCGTCGAAATTGCGCGCGCCGACGTAGCCGCCGGTGTTCACATCGACGGTGGTGAGCGCCTCGGTCTGGTCGATGATGAGGTAGCCGCCCGACTTGAGCTCGACGCGCCGGCCCAGCGCACGGGCGATTTCTTCGTCGATGGCGTACAGGTCGAAGATGGGGCGCTCACCCTTGTAATGCTGCAGCTTGCCTGCAGCGGCGGGCATGAACTCCTGGCCGAAGGCGCGCAGGCGATGGAACTGCTCGGTCGAATCGATACGGATGGCCTGAGTGTGCTCCCCCACCAGGTCGCGCAGCACGCGCTGCAGCAGGTCCAGGTCCTGGTGCAGCAGCGAGGTGGGCGGCAGGCGCAGCGAGGCCTCTTTCGTGCGCGCCCAGGTTTTGCGCAGGTAGGCAATGTCTTCGGCCAGTTCCGCATCCGACGAATCTTCGCCATTGGTGCGCAGGATGAAGCCGCCGCCCCCGCCCGTGGACTTGTCGCCCACCAGGGCCTGCAGGCGGGCGCGCAGCGCATCGCGCTCGGCCACCGGAATTTTTTGCGACACGCCCACATGGTCGTCCTGCGGCAGAAACACCAGCAGGCGCCCGGCAATGCTGATCTGCGTGGACAGGCGCGCGCCCTTGGTGCCGATGGGGTCCTTGATGACCTGCACCATGAGCGACTGGCCCTCGAACACCTGCTTTTCGATGGGCAGCTGCGGTTCCTTGCGCGCGAACATCGGCGCCTCGCCGCCCTCCTGGCGCTGCCACACGTCGGCCACGTGCAGGAAGGCAGCGCGCTCCAGACCAATGTCGATGAAGGCCGACTGCATGCCCGGCAACACGCGCGAGACCTTGCCGAGGTAGACATTGCCCACCAGGCCGCGCTCAAGGGTGCGCTCGATGTGGAGCTCCTGCACGGCACCATGCTCGACCACGGCCACGCGGGTTTCCTGGGGCGACCAGTTGATGAGGATGTCTTGTTGCATGGTGAACCCGAAGTCAGACCCGCAGACCGGCTGCGCGCAGCAATTGCGCCGTCTCGTGGAGCGGTAGCCCCATGATGCCCGAATAGCTCCCGCTGAGGTGCGGTATGAACGCCCCTGCGCGCCCCTGGATGCCGTAGGCACCCGCCTTGCCCAGAGGCTCGCCGGTGTCGACATAGGCATCAATCTGACCAGGCGTCAGCTCGGCAAAGGTGACGTGCGAAACAGACAGCGCCGCCAGGCGGTGCGATCCCACCTGCACCGCCACCGCCGTCAGGACACGGTGTGTGCGACCCGACAATTCGGCCAGCATGCGCCGGGCGTCAGCTGCATCGTCCGGTTTGCCGTAAATCGTTGCGCCCATGGTCACCGTGGTGTCGGCGCACAGAATGGGCGCATCCGGCAGCCTACGGCGGCTGTGGCGCTGCAACGCCGCATCGAGTTTGAGGGCGGTGACGCGTTCCACATAGTCTCCCGGAGCCTCACCCGGCAGCACGGCTTCGATGGATTCGGCATCCTCGGGCCTATCGCCAGCCGCATTGGGCAGCAGCAGTTCGTGACGCACCCCCAGCTGGTCCAGCAATTGGCTGCGGCGGGGGCTTTGCGAGGCAAGATAAAGGAAGTCGGGCATGAAAATCAGATCAAAAACGGCCCAAGCGCCTATTAATTATGCGCCAGTAGCTATCAACTCAAGAGCAAAAGAGGTGCATGACACCACTCACTCCCGATGATAAGGATGCCCCGCGTTCACCGACCAGGCGCGGTAGAGCTGCTCGATGAGCAGCACACGCACCATGGCGTGCGGAAGGGTCAGGTCGGACAGGCGGATACGCTCGTGCGCCGCCTGCCGGAAGGCCGGGTCCAGCCCGTCGGGACCACCGATGACCAGGGCCACATCGTCCCCGCCCAGTTGCCAGCCCTTGAGCCGCTCGGCCAGGGCCTTGGTGGTGAGGCTGGTGCCGCGTTCGTCCAGCGCCACCACGCGCGTGCCGCGCGGGATGGCCGCCTCGATGCGCTCGCGCTCGGCGGCGTACAGGGTCTCGATGGTCTTGGAGCCGCGCGGCTCGGTCTTGACGGCTTTCAACTCCACCTTGAGCTCGGGCGGGAAGCGTTTGGCGTAGTCGTCGTAGGCGGTTTGCGCCCAGTCGGGCACCCGCTGCCCGACGGCCACGATGAGCAGCCGCATGACCTGACTCAGGCCTTGCGGGCGGGTGCCTTGCGGGCCGGGGTCTTGGCTGCAGCCGCCTCGGGCTTGGCCCGCGCCGTCTTGGCAGGCGCCTTGGTGGCCGTTTTGGCCGCCGTCTTGGCAGGTGCGCGCGGCTTGACCACCACGGTCTTTATCGCGGCCTTGGTGGCCGGAGCCTTGGTGGTTTTGGCAGCGGGGGCCTTGGCCGTCTTGGCGGCGGGCTTGGCGGCCGTGGTGCGGGCCGGGGTGGTGGCGGGTGTCTTGCTGGCAGGCTTGCGGGCCACCTTGGCGGCGGGCTTGCTGGTCGGCTTGGCGGCAGCAGGTGCGGCAGCCGTCTTGGCGGCGGTGGCCTTGGCCACCTTGGCGGCCACCTTGCGGCCGGGCTGTGCCGCTACGCCTTGCTCGGCGGCGGCCTTGGCCGCACGGCGGGCGGCCGTCTTGGCGGGCACCTTGGCCGCAGCCGGGGCGGCGGGCTTGGCGGCACCCAGCTTGAGGCGTACGGGGGTGTCGCCCCACAGTTCTTCCAGGCGGTAGTACTGGCGGATGGTGGGCTGCATGATGTGCGCCACCGCCGAACCGCAGTCCACGATGATCCACTCGCCGTTCTCTTCACCCTCGATGCGGGGCTTGGAGAAACCGGCGTCCTTCACCTTGTCGCGCACGCTGGCGGCCAGGGCCTTGGTCTGGCGGTTGGAGGTGCCCGATGCCACGATGACCCGCTCGAACAGCGGCGACAGATGCTCGGTGTTGAAGACCTGAATGTCTTGCGCCTTGACATCCTCCAGGCCATCGACGATGGCGCGCTGGAGCTTGGTGACGTCTTTCTTGGCGGCGGATTCCGAGGATTTGGTGGTGGTCATCAGGTGGAGGTTCAGAGGTGGTGGGGTCAATATAGCGTGCAATGGTGCAGGTCACCAGCGGGCTGCGCCGCAGGTGTTGCACTTGCGCGCCGCACGGAATTTAGAGTGTTTTTGGCCTTCAGGGCAGGCGGGGAAAGCGCTTCAAGCTACTGAAATTATAGTGGCCCGCTGCCGAGCCAGTCGCGCCGCACCAGGAAGCGCCGTGTCAGCTCGGCCTCGGGCGTGCCTTGGGCGGCCTCGTGGCGGTAGGCCCAGGCCGCCAGCGGCGGCATGGACAGCAGGATGGATTCGGTGCGCCCGCCCGACTGCAGGCCGAAGTGCGTGCCCCGGTCCCAGACCAGGTTGAATTCGACATAGCGGCCGCGCCGGTAGAGCTGGAAGTCGCGCTCGCGCTCGCCGTAGGGCGTGTCCTGGCGCAGCTGCACGATGGGCAGGTAGGCGCCCAGAAAGGCATCGCCCACGGACTGCGTCATGGCCAGACTCTGCTCGAAGCCCAGTTCGGCAAAGTCGTCGAAGAACACGCCGCCCACGCCGCGCTGCTCGTCGCGGTGCTTGAGGTAGAAGTATTCGTCGCACCACTGCTTGAAGCGCGGGTACTTGTCGTCGCCAAAGGGCGCCAGCGCGTCGTGGCAACTGCGGTGGAAATGCACCGCGTCTTCCTCGAAGCCGTAGTACGGCGTGAGGTCCATGCCGCCGCCAAACCAGCAAACGGGCGTCTGGCCGGGCTGCCCAGCAGCGATCATGCGCACGTTCATGTGCACCGTGGGCACGTAGGGGTTGCGCGGGTGGAAGACGAGCGAGACGCCCATGGCCTCGAACGGCGCGCCCGCCAGCTCGGGGCGGTGCTGCGTCGCCGAGGGCGGCAGCCTGGGGCCGCGCACATGCGAGAAACCGCAGCCCGCGCGCTCGAACACGCGCCCGCCCTCAACGATGCGGGTGATGCCGTCGCCCTGCAGCGGTTCGCCGGGCTCTTTGCGCCAGGGGTCGGTGACGGCGCGGGCGCCGCCCTCGCCCTCCACAGCCTCCAGCGCGCCAATGATGCGCGCCTGCAGGCCGGTCAGGTAGCCGCGCACGCGGGCCACATTGCTGTCGCTGTGAAACGCCTCGCTCATGGGGTTTTGATCGCGCGGTGACCGATGTCGCGGCGGTACTGCGCGCCATCGAAATGGATGCCGCGCGCCACGTCGTAGGCACGCTGCTGGGCCAGCTTCACGCTGTCGGCCAGCGCGGTCACGCACAGCACGCGGCCTCCGCTGGTGTGCGGCACACCGTCCACCAGTTCGGTGCCGGCATGGAAGACCATGGCATCGTCCGCATCCTGCGGCAGGCCGGTGATGGCGTCGCCCTTGCGCGGCGCCTC
>JANJVG010000069.1 GCA_024710165.1 Burkholderiaceae bacterium | reverse complement strand
CGACGCGGCCCGTACCGTACGGTCCATTTCGGTTGCGGATAAGGTGGGACGTGCACGAGTAGCTTCCAAAAAGATAGCAAACAGCCGTTCACTGTACCCGCACATCGACCCCATCGCCTCGATGGACAGCACCGACAAGGTGCGCCTGCTGGAGCGCGCCGAGCAATGTGCCCGTGCCAAGGACCCGCGCGTGGTGCAGGTCATGGCGGGCCTGGCCAGCGAGTACGACGTGGTGCTGGTGGCGCGTGCCGATGGGCTGATGGCCGCCGACGTGCGCCCGCTGGTGCGCCTGTCGATCACCGTCATCGCCGAACAGAACGGCCGCCGCGAGGTGGGCTCGGCCGGCGGGGGCGGGCGCTTCGGTCTGGCCTATTTCACCGACGAGCAGATCGGGCAGTATGTCCATGAAGCCGTGAATGCTGCGTTGGTCAACCTCGAGTCGCGCCCCGCGCCTGCGGGCGAGATGACCGTGGTGCTGGGCCCCGGTTGGCCCGGTGTGCTGCTGCACGAGGCCGTGGGCCACGGGCTGGAGGGCGACTTCAACCGCAAGGGCTCCAGCGCCTTCAGCGGGCGCATCGGCCAGCGCGTGGCAGCCAAGGGCGTGACGGTGCTCGACGACGGAACCATCCAGGATCGGCGAGGTTCGCTCAACGTGGACGACGAAGGCCATGCCACACAGAAGAACGTGCTCATCGAGGACGGCATCCTCAAAGGCTACATCCAGGACAGCCTCAACGCCCGCCTGATGGGCGTGGCTCCCACGGGCAACGGCCGGCGCGAGAGCTATGCGCACATTCCCATGCCGCGCATGACCAACACCTACATGCTGGGCGGCGACAAGGACCCGCAGGAAATCGTCGCCTCCATCAAGAAGGGCCTGTACGCCACCAACTTCGGTGGCGGCCAGGTGGACATCACCTCGGGCAAGTTCGTGTTCAGCGCCAGCGAGGCCTACTGGGTGGAGAACGGCAAGATTTTGTACCCGGTCAAGGGCGCCACCATTGTGGGCAGCGGACCCGAGTCGCTGAAAAAGATCACCCTGATCGGCAATGACCTGCGTCTGGACAGTGGCGTGGGCACCTGCGGAAAAGAGGGCCAGAGCGTGCCCGTGGGGGTGGGTCAGCCCACGCTGCGCATCGACGGGCTGACCGTGGGCGGAACGGTCTGATGTCGTTACGGTCAGCAGGCTGACGTGCACCCACGCTGCTGCGCAGCGGAGCACAATGGCGCGCATGCACGAGTTGCGCTCAGAGTCCTTGCAGACCCTCCAGTCGTTTGGAGACATCAGCCGCTTTTTGCGTGAAGGCGTGGCGGGTGAAGAGTCTCGCCAGATGCGCGAAAGCGTGGGCGCGCTGGCGCAGGCCATCGACGCGGCGGTGCGCGCCCGCCGTTCACGTCGCGATGCAGCCCACATCACCCGGCTTGCGGCCGCCCTGGCACTGTGCGTGCGTGAGCACCAGTTCTATCTGACCAGTGTGGACTCTGCCTGGCATTCCCTGTACGAGTTTGGTGTCTACCAAAATGCCCTGCGGGAACTGCGCAAGGCCGTCTACGCCTGGCACAAAACCCTGGAAACCCGCAGCTCACGCGAAGGCGCAAGCTTTGACCGGATGGAACTGCTGGCCTGGCGCACCCTGGGTGAAGGCATGTTGCTCATCGACATGCACGACCAGGGCGAACACTCCGATGCCGAACCCGCCATACCGCACAACACCCGTGCCACCGGGCCCTGGGCCCGGGTCCTTGCCTGGTGGCACCGGGTGCGCCGCTGAACCCGCCCGTGCCCGCAGGAACCCGGCGATCCGGGGCGACATTCGAGTGTGCTACATTGCATCCATGCCATTGCACAGCGCGTTTTACTTTTGGTTTTGGTTCTCGGTCCCTGGCGGATGAGAGGCAAGCGCGCAAGCACCTGAACACTTCCCACCCAACCGCCGACGCTGCAAAGCCCGGCGGTTTTTGTTTTTCCAGCCCTTTTTTTCACACCTTCCGAGAGAAAGCAACCCATGACTGCCAAAGCCCTTTCCGCGAGCGATGCCTGGTACCAAAGCGTCGAGAAAACCAGCCAGACCGACGACGAACGCATCAAGGACATCACTGTGTTGCCCCCTCCCGAGCACCTGATCCGCTTCTTCCCGATCCGCGGGACGCCTGTGGAGACGCTGATCACCCAGACCCGCAAGAGCATCCACAACATCATGGCCGGCAAGGACGACCGCCTGCTCGTGGTCATAGGCCCCTGTTCCATCCACGACCCGGCCGCCGCACTGGACTACGCGCACCGCCTCAAGGCCGTGCGTGCGCAGTACCAGGACACGCTGGAGATCGTCATGCGTGTGTACTTCGAGAAGCCGCGCACCACCGTGGGCTGGAAGGGCCTCATCAACGACCCCTACCTCGACGAGAGCTACCGCATTGACGAGGGCCTGCGCATCGCACGCCAGCTGCTGATCGAGATCAACCGCCTGGGGGTGCCTGCGGGCAGCGAGTTCCTGGACGTGATCTCGCCCCAGTACATAGGCGACCTGATCGCCTGGGGCGCCATTGGCGCGCGCACCACCGAGAGCCAGGTGCACCGCGAGCTGGCGTCAGGGCTGTCTGCGCCCATCGGCTTCAAGAACGGCACCGACGGCAACATCCGCATCGCCACCGACGCCATCCAGTCGGCCAGCCGGGGCCATCACTTCCTGTCGGTGCACAAGAACGGTCAGGTGGCCATTGTCAACACCAAGGGCAACAAGGACTGCCACGTCATCCTGCGCGGCGGCAAGGCGCCCAACTACGACGCCGCCAGCGTGGCCGCCGCCTGCAAGGATCTGGAGGCCGCCAAGTTGCCCGCCACGCTGATGGTCGATTGCAGCCACGCCAACAGCAGCAAGCAGCATGAAAAGCAGCTGGAGGTGGCGCGCGACATCGCGGCGCAGATCGCGGGCGGCTCGCGCAGCGTCTTTGGTCTGATGATCGAAAGCCATCTGAGCGCCGGTGCGCAGAAGTTCACCCCGGGCAAAGATGTGCCCGGCGCGCTCGAATATGGCAAGAGCATCACCGATGCCTGTCTGGGCTGGGACGACTCCCTGCAATCGCTGGCCGAGCTGGCTGCGGCGGTCAAGGCGCGCAGGGGCCGTGCGGCGGTGTAAGCTAGCGGTCTGTGCCGTGCACGGTTGCGCGGTACGTTCTATCTGAAAAAGAAAGGCATCCCATGCACAGCGTTGTGACGGTCACCCTGGACCCCAGCCAGGAATTCCGCTTTGAACTCGATGGCGTAGAACCGATGGCAAACGAAGACGCGCGTCGCTGGCTCGACAACGAATTCACGCGCATGGAATGCGAGCCTCTGCGCGCCAGCGGCAAGGTGTTGATGGCCGACAAGGTGCTCGTGGTGGCAGCTGCCGCCGGCGCCAAGCTGCTCGGCGACCGCGCCTGGCTGGCCGATTTCGCCCGTGCGACCAGCGGTGCGCTGGCCCGGCCCGTGATCCGTATTGACGTCGAGTCGATGACCGTCAATTTCTGATCAAAAATGGCTCCAGCGCTTTATCAGTAAGCGCTGCAAGCTATTGAATTGATAGTGTTGTTGGAAAAGGCCGCTCGACAGCGGCCTTTTTTCACGGTGCGGTGAGGGCCTGCAGCAGCCGGGCATGCACACCGCCAAACGAGCCGTTGCTCATGCAGACGATATGGTCGCCCGGCATCGCGGCCAAGGTGACCTGCTGCACGATCTGGTCGATGGTGGATGCAGTCTGCGCCCGTGCACCGACGGGCGCGAGCGCGGCGGCAGCGTCCCAGTCCAGCCCGGCCGTATGGCAGAAAGCAAGATCGGCGACTTCGAGCGCCCAGGGCAGCTGCGCCTTCATGGTGCCCAGCTTCATGGTGTTGCTGCGCGGCTCGAACACCGCCAGGATGCGCGCATCTTTCCCCACGCTGCGGCGCAGGCCGTCGAGTGTGGTGCGGATGGCCGTGGGGTGGTGGGCGAAATCATCGTAGACCGTGATGCCGCGCACCGTACCGCGCACTTCCATGCGCCGGCGCACGTTCTGGAAGCGCCCCAGCGCGGCGGCTGCCTCTGCGGGCGGGACGCCCACATGGTGCGCCGCAGCGATGGCGGCCAGCGCGTTGAGCTGGTTGTGCACGCCTGTCAGCGCCCATTCCACGCGCGCCACGCTCTGGCCATGGTGCAGCACATCGAAGGCGCCGGGCTCGCCCTGTGCGCTGAAGTCGCTCACCACGGAGCCAAAGCTGCTCATGCTGCTCCAGCAACCCTGGTGCAGCACGCGCGCCAGGCTCTCTTCCAGGCCGTTGGCCACCACGCAGCCCGAAGGCGGCACGGTGCGCACGAGGTGGTGAAATTGCCGCTCGATGGCGTCAAGATCGTCGAAGATGTCGGCGTGGTCGAATTCCAGGTTGTTCAGGACGGCCGTGCGTGGCCGGTAGTGCACGAACTTGCTGCGCTTGTCGAAGAACGCAGTATCGTATTCGTCGGCCTCGATGACGAACAGCGGGGCCGCGCCCGCAGGCCCCGCGCCCGGCGTGGGGCGCGCGGCGGCGCCCAGGCGTGCGGAGACGCCGAAATTGAGGGGTACGCCGCCCACCAGAAAACCGGGCTCCTGCCCGGCGCATTCCAGAATCCAGGCCAGCATCGACGTGGTGGTGGTCTTGCCGTGCGTGCCCGCCACGGCGAGCACATGGCGCCCCTGCAGCACGTGCTCGGCCAGCCATTGCGGGCCGCTGGTATAGGGGGCGCCTGCGTCGAGGATGGCCTCCATCAGTGGAAATTTCGGCGTGCCGTCGGCCAGCCGGGCGCGACTGACGACGTTGCCGACCACGAACATGTCGGGCGCAAGCTGCATCTGGTCGGCGCTGTAGCCTTCGATCAGGTCGATACCGAGCGCACGCAGCTGGTCGCTCATGGGGGGGTAGACGCCGGCGTCGCAGCCCGTCACCTTGTGGCCTGCGGCGCGCGCCAGTGCGGCGACGCCGCCCATGAATGTGCCGCAGATGCCCAGAATGTGTATATGCATGGGGTAGATTCTAAGGTTTTTGGATCAAATTGGCCTCCACGGCTTATGCAGTAAGCGCAAGCAGCTATCAAAAAAAGAGTTGTTGGCAGGCCCGGTGCGCCGGGATGTCCCGATCAAGGGCCTGCAGAAGACAGGGCTGATGGGGTTTTGGGGTGGCTGGGCTTGCTGTTCGGGTCACAATGCGGGTAAACCATGCACAGCACCCTTGCCACCGAGATTGCCCAGACCGCAGCCCGACTGATCGTCGAGGAGGGGCTGGAGTACGGCCCCGCCCCACGCCCGGCCCACAAACAAAACGAAGCGCCGTCCCGCACCCCAGTGCCCGACAATGACTTGGTGGAGGAGGCTGTTCGGGAGCACATTGCCTTGTTCTGTGCCGACAGCCAGCCCGCCGAGTTGCGCGCGCTGCGGTCCTTGGCGCTGTCCTGGATGGAGCGCATGGCCGTTTTTCGCCCGCACCTGGGCGGCGCCGTCTGGAATGGCACC